>NZ_JBEYSO010000038.1:0-54386 GCF_040642675.1 Micromonospora sp. NPDC047738 | reverse complement strand
AATGCGCTACCGACGCCTCGTTCGCCGCTATGACCGCAAGGGCGATCACTTCGAAGCCTTCGCCACCATCGCCAGCACCCTGATCTGCTACCGCCCCCTCACCAAATGAGATACGCCCTAAGGCCAGCCCCTCAAGCATCGGACGCGCCTGCCCTGCAAACGCCTGAAGAGAAGGCCGACCAGAACCAGGATCGCCTTGCCGGCTGCGTAACGGATCAACTGAACGCAATCCGTAACGCCAACGGGAGCCCCGACATCGCCGGCAGAGCTGTGTCCGGTCTCGGGACCTGCATGGCACATCGAGCCCGGGCGGCGGTCTGGCGGCCCCTGACTCCCGGACGATACGTGAGTTGCGCGGTGAAATCGGTTGTTGCATGTCGTGGGGCCGCCGAACATGGGCGATGTGAGCCGAAGCCTGCGAACAGATCCCCGGTCCCGCCAGGCGCTCCGTCGCGCTCCGGGGCCAGATCGGGTGCGGATCCACGTTCATGCACCGCGACCTGGATTCGTGCATCCGGCAAGCGGACGTGACGTTCGTGAGGTGCTGGAGGCCATCGGGGCTTCCGCATGGTACGGGCTACGCGTCATCGAGTTGCGGCAGACCGAGGACTTCGACCCCGGACTGGTGGTCTACGGCAAGACCAGAGCACCAGGCGAGGTCTTCCTCTACGAACAACCGGCACACGAGGCGGCACGGCTGCGAGACTTCATGCGATTTGACGTACTGCTGCACGAGCTTGGCCATCATCTGCTCCAACACCGTGCCCGGAAGGTGGGCAATATACAGCGACGATCGGACCATGAACGATTCGCCGAAACCTGTGTTGCCCAGTGGAAGCCCGTTGTCCAGGCTGCGCTCAACACCCCGCATCAACAGCGCGCTGACGCACCGCCCGCCCGCGCGAGCCACTTCGATCCCTCACCCTGACGCACTGATGATCGTCTGGCCGTATGTGTCACCCGCGTCCCGAGACCCAACCCATCTAGCCGCTATCAAACCCGGGGCGGTTCACTGGGAGTTGTCCACCGCCGCTGCGGTCCAGCTTGTCTTGTGCGGGTCGATGCCGATGACGACCTTGCTTGTCATCCGTCTCCTCTCCTCGTCCACGGGATGGTGACGGGGCGAGAAGGGCACACCGACTTTCAGCAGCACAGGCCTCTCTCAAGCCACTCCACGCCAGCGGCGGTGGCCGGGACACAGGCCGAAGAAAAGCCAGCCCACAGGCGGCAGGTGTGAAGCGAGCGACCCAGACCACCGCCCTGAAGATCCTGGCTGCAGACCATGACCTCCAGCCACCATGAAGCAAGTCGGTGTGAATGTCGAGCTCGCGCATCGTCACCCTTCAACCGATGCCATCTGATGTCGTCGCGTGCGCCTCGATCACCGTCGAAGGTCGCCCAACGGCGGTCGGCGTCAGAGCCCTTGGTGACTTCTTGCTGACGCAGTGTTCAACGGGTCCCAGCATCGGCCGGTCCTGGAGCCAGGATCTTCAAGGCGGTGGTCGCGACCGGGAACTCGTCGCCATGGCACTTCCCCGAGCAAGGCCACGTGTGCTGCGTGTGGGGTTGACGCAGCCAACACACCAGCATATCGTTTTTCGATATCCATATCGTTTCCCGATATGCTGGAGGATGTCATGGAGCAAACGTGGCTGGGCACATGGCTGCGGCGGCTGCGCGCCACGGCAACTTTCGTGCATATCACCGCGCCGTGCGTGGCGGCGGCCCTGCTGGTGATGGCTTTCATCCCGCGGTCGCCGGTGATGCTGGAACTGCCGACCGACTTGCTGTCCGGGCTGGACGGTGTGGGCGGCGTCGTACCGGGCGTTGTTGTTGACCCGGCGGGCCAGCTCGTTTTCACGATCACCGACCCGTCGCTCGCGCAGCGGATGATGTATCTGGCGACCACTCTACCGGGCCTGTTCCTCATGGCTGAGATCGCGCGACGGATGGCGAAGCTGCTGCGGGCCGCGGAGGACAGCGATCCGTTCACCGTACAGACCGCTCGCGAGTTGACCGTCGTCGCGAAGATCACCGCGTTCGGCGGGCTGGGCGTGTGGGCGGCGAGCGTTGCCGCAAGGTGGGCGCTCTCGGCGACCATGCTCACCACCGGCGCGGCAGTCGACGCAAGCCAATCGCTGCTCGGGTGGCTCGCATTCGCGTTCATCTTCGCCGCGTTTGGGCAGCTCATCGCTCGTGGTGTGGCCATGCGTGCCGAATTGGACACGGTTATCTGATGGCCCAGCCCATCGAACATCGGATCACGGTGCGCCTGGACGAGCTCCTCGCTGCCCGAGGCATGACCCTGGTCGAACTGTCCGCCGCGGTCGGCGTGACCGTGGCGAACCTGTCGATCCTGAAGAACGGCCACGCCCGTGCAATCCGCTTCAGCACCTTGACGGCAATCTGCGACACGCTCGGTTGCTCCCCTGGCGACCTGCTCAGCGTCCACAACAAGCAGCCACCCGACTGAAAATCGGAAGGTCGGCGATTCGACCCCGCCCCTGCCACATAGCCTTCGCCGGGCTACAGAGGTCCCCACCTGCGGAAGCGTCGGTGAGGATCTTGCTGTTGGGCCTGCGGCGCATCGATCGCCGTTGGCCGTGGTTGACCGCTCTTGGCCGGTGATCACCGCCACATGTTGCACGTTCGCTGCACGCCGTCCCCACCCCTCACAGGGGCATGTCCCATTGAGTCGCCGTGGCAGAGTGAGTCGCATGCTTGGCAGAGCGGTGCTTGGGGCAGCGATGGCCGCCGTAGGGGGCGCAGGAGCAGTCCTTTTCGCGTATGCGGTCATTCTGGTCGGGGTGAAGGGCCGGCACCCAAGCCAACGAGCGTGGGGCTTGGCTGCCAACCTGCCCCGGACGGCCTTCGCTGCCTACTTCGGCGCTGCTGGGCTTGCCGTGCTGTCGATGGCACACCTCGCTTTGTTCTACCGGGACGAGAGCTGGTTCTGGCTGATCGCGACTCACCAGGCTGCCGTCCTCGTATCTCTTGCAGCCGGGTGGTTCGTAATGCGGACTACCACGAAACCGATGCCGTAGCCGTTCCGGCCACGAGGCCACTGGCCGTCTGCACTCCTAGCGTCCTGCTGCCATCCTCACCGTGGTGGGCGATACTGGGATCGAACCAGTGACCTCTTCGGTGTGTTTCGCTCTAGAGGGGCAGCCGCGCGTCGAGATGCACTTCGCGGGCACGGATGATCAAGTGTTGGTCGACGCCTTTTCCTGACTTGGTGAGCCAGGACCGGTCGGTCGCCGCGTCAGCGACGGCCGCGCGGGTGCTGCGGCGGCGTTGGATCGTCCGGTGGTGCCGGTGGTAACTCTTCCAACACTTCGTCCGCCCGCTTCGGCTGCTTCGGGCCGAACCCGTAACGCACCAGCCAGAACGCGATGAGCGCCCCAATGACGACGATCAAAAAGACGCATGCTATCCCCCCGGTGATGCCCATATCGCGAAATTATCGTGTTGTGCACCGCAGGGACTCGGTTTCGAGGATGCTCGATCAGGTGGGCGGCGGCCTCGACCAGAGGTGACGACTCGGCCCCGCCGGGTGCGCGCGGATGATGGACTGGTTCGCCGTGTACGCGGCGGTGGTGGGGGGTGGCGGCATCTTCCTCGGAGTGCCGACGAAGAACGGCAGCTGAAGCTGGACGGCACCGACGAGTTCGAGATCAGGGCCGCTCTGTTGCTCGACGTCTGTAGCAGCTACCGCCTGGCATCGGAGGCCAGCTGATTCGACCTGCGCATTACGAGTCAGCCCCCGAACGCTGGTCCACGGCCTGGTCCAAATGCCGGACATGGCGTCCCGGTCCGCCGTCGTCCGCCCATGCTCGCTGGTTTGGCTGCTCGACGGGATCCTGCTCCTGTTCTGATTCGCCAACCCTCACGCCTTGGCTTCGGCGGTCGCCGCCAAACGTCCGCCGCGTGCTGCTGCCCGGGAGCGCCCCTGATCCAGCGCGCTTCTGCGTCGAAGGGGCAAGGGTTACGGAAGTCCGGCAGGCGCGCTGCCGAATCGCCAGATAATGCGGGAGTTAGCCTGCGGTTCATCCCTAGGGGCGGCCGGCGGGCTGATCGAAATGCGGTCGGGAGGGAGCAGCAGTCGGATGAGCACGATGCACGCCGTGAGAGCTCACACCAGAGGCGGGCCGGAGCGGCTCGTGTACGAGGAGGCGCCGCGGCCTGAGCCGGGGCCTGGTGAGGTGTTGGTGGCCGTGAAGGCTGCTTCCATGACACCCACCGAGCTCACCTGGCCGCAGACGTGGACGTACAGTTCGGACGGGTCAGGACCTGAGCGCACTCCGATCATCCCGTCGCATGAGTTCTCCGGAGTCGTCGCGGCGTCCGGGACGGGGGTGGAGAGCCCCGCCGAGGGGGAGGCCGTCTACGGCTTGATCCCTTTCACCCGCGATGGCGCGGCGGCCGAGTACGTCGCCCTGCCCGCGGCCGTCCTGGCGGCCAAACCTGTCACCGTAGACCACGACCACGCTGCAGCGCTCCCACTGGCGGCGTTGAGTGCCTGGCAGGCACTGGTGGACCACGCCGGCCTGCAGGCCGGCCAGCACGTGCTGGTGCAGGGCGGCGCCGGCGGCGTGGGGATCTTCGTGGTGCAGCTCGCGGCCGGTCTCGGTGCTCGTGTGAGCGCCACGGCGGCGGCGGCCGACCTGGAATTCGTCAAGGGTCTGGGTGCCGAGCAGGTTATCGACTATGCGCACGACCGCTTCGAGGATCATGTTCGTGACGTGGACGTGGTGGTTGATCTTGTCGGAGGAGCCACGCAGTCGCGGTCCTGGTCGGTCCTGAAACCGGGCGGTGTCCTGGTCACCCTCGTCACCCCACCCGACCAGCAGGAAGCAGCCCGGCATGGCGTCCGTGGGGTGTACTTCATCGTCGAGCCCAACCAGAACGCGTTGCGTTCCATCGCAGAGCTCGTCGATAACGGCCGGTTAAGGCCAGTGCTGGACCGCGTGCTACCCCTCACTGAGACGCGCTCAGGTTACGAGGCGCTCGAGACGGCCAAACGCCGCGGTAAGGTCGTCATCCACGTCGCTGACTAGTCACTGCCGTCGGTGCCGCTGTGGACGTGCGGCCCGTTGTTCGGTGACGGGGTCCAGTCGACCCGCAGGCCCGGACTAAGCGGGCGGCCTCGCCGTCGGCCGACGGGGGCCAGACGAGGCACGGCCACGTCCGAACCTGCTCACGCCGCCCGGGCCGGGCTCAGGGCACGGATGCGCCCGTCGCGCAGGCCGTAGTAGACGAGGGTGAGCAGTTTGCGGGCCACCCCGACGGTGGCGAGGTTGCGTCCGCGTCGGTCAGCGATGCGGGCGCGGGCGTCGGTCAGCCAGCCGGCGGTGTGCCGAACGCCGTGCGCCGCCTCGACCGGCGCACCAGCGTGGAGCCTTGTTTAGTTATTTGACCGCGGTGCACAACCAGGTCGGACTCGCGGTGCCGTGGGGTGAGCCCGGCCCAGGAGGCCAGCTGCGCCGGGCCGCCGAACCGGTCGACCTCGCCGATCTCGGCGGCGGAAGAGTGGGCCGGAGGTACCACCATGCGAACCACACCACCACGATCGCCGGTGACCCGCTACCGCTGAATCTGCCCAGCTCGCGCTCGTCGGGCGGTGCCCGATGATTCCGGCCCGACCAGCCGAACCGTCGGTCCGGTTCGCCGACGCCGAAGAGATCACCCTCTCAATCTCCTCCTCGATCTTCACGACTCGCTCGAACTACGGCACCCGCCGGTCGCCACCGCCTGGACCGCGTCGGCCCCACGCCGGCTTCCGGCCGACCTCCTTGTCCACCCGAGGAGCGAGCGGTGGTCGGTTGGGTTGCCGCATGGTGCGGGGAGCACCGGGTGGACCTCCTGATCGGCGCACCCGGACCGTCGGAACCCGTACGCGCTCACCGAACGGCCCGGAGTCGCAGTGGCCCTTTGCCTGGTGCCGCCGGTCTTGTTTCGGCGGGTCGGCAGCCCTGGTCACGCGAGCAGCTGGCAAGGTAGAACATTTAGTTCTACACTCTTGTTTATGGAACGCATCGGTGTCCGGGAGCTGAACCAGAACACGAGCCAGGTGTTGGCTCGGGTGAGCGGCGGCGAGACCGTCGAGATCACCGATCGTGGGCACCCGATCGCGCGACTTGTGCCGGTAGGCGACGACCGGTCGATGCTGGCCAAGCTGGTAGCTGCGGGACGGGCCGTTGCCCCGACCGGCGGCGGTCCCGTTCCGCTTCCACCGAAGCTCGGTGACGAGGATGTGGACGTGGCCGCCACGCTCGCCGGAATGCGAGACGAGGAGCGCTGGTGATCTACCTCGATTCCGCCGCCGTCGTCAAGCTGGTTCGGCAGGAGGCATGCACTGCTGACCTTGTCTCCTGGCTCAACACCCACGACGACGTGCCGCTGATCTCCTCCGCTCTCGTCGAGGTGGAGGTGCCCAGAGCGTTGCGCCGATCAGCTCCGCAAGCCTTGATCGGAGTGCCGGCGGCCGTCGGGCGGCTCTTCCGACTGGAGATCGACAATACGATCCGCGCGACTGCAGCAGCGTTCGCCGAGCCGACGCTACGCAGCCTCGACGCCATCCACCTCGCCACCGCCCAGGTTCTGACCAACGAGTCCGGAACAGCACTCATCGCCTTCGTCACCTACGACCGGCGGCTGCTCGAATGCGCCAAGGCCGCAGGATTACCCGTAGCAAGCCCCGGCCAGAACTGACCCGCGACTCCCGACGACGGGCCCCCGGAAGGTGATCTCCCAAAGGCAGGCAGAGTTGCTCGCGTGAGCGAGCCGGCGTGCCGCGCAACGCCCAACTCCAGCCGATCCGGTGTGCGTCCGAGCGCATCCGCCCCGGCCGGTAAGACATTCTCCTGCGTCAACTTGAGATCGACGGCTATTCGGTCGTCGAGGATGCTGCGACAGACATCATCGCGCTCCAACACGCCTCGGCCGGCCGGGGGTGTTTGCCGAGGTCAGCGGTTGGCGAGCAGGGCCCGTGCGACGTCGGCCGGGTCGCTCAGGCGTGGCAGCGGGAGCATGTCACCGCTGTCCGGCTCGGTGGGTGATGGATCGGCGCGGCGTCGTTGCGGGAGCTCGATCGCTGGGCTGCCGTCGAGGCGGAGGCCGGCCGGGGCGTGGCCGGCGGCGCGCAGTGCGGCCAGGGTTTCGGCCTGCGATTTTACGCTGGCGAGCACGGTCGGGGCGAGCCGGACCAGATGCAGGGCCTGCAGCGAGCGGGTGTTGAGGATCTCGGTGAGCAGGGTTTCGTCATCGCTGCGCAGGCAGCAGCCGGCTGGGCGTACCTGAACGCGGCCGTATCGGCGGGCCACGTCGTTGATCAGGTAGGTGAGCGTCTGTGGCACGTGGCCGCCTTCGGCCACCTCGATGATCCGGGCCAGCAGATCCGCCGGGGTGCTTCCGGCGTCGAGTGCACCGCGGATGCTGGCTGGCGAGAAACGCCAGGTCCAGGCGCCGCTGCGGGACTCTGGTGCGGCCGCGCTGTCCAGTAGAGCCAGCAGGTTGGCCGATGGAGTGCCGGTCACCACCGCGGTGAGGTCGTTCTGCAACAGGGCCGTGCCGCGGGACTGGGGCAGCATGGCCTGAGCGTGCCGATGAGTCGCGTCAGCGTCACCAGTCAGCAGGCTACGGCAGAGCCTGGTCGCTGTTCCGTGAGCGAGCAGACCGAGCCGGTGGGCTTCCCGCCAGATGCCGGTGACGTATCGTCGCAGATCCTCGTCGGCCTGGCCGGTCAGGACAGGGCTCTGCCAGGCCAGCCGGTCGGCGAGCGTGCCGGGGTCAGTGGCGTGCCCTTCGGGTAAGACGTCGGCGAGAGTGCGCAGGGTCAGGGCACGTAGACCGGTCAAAATCATCTCCTCGCCCTCGTCCCAGTAGAGGACACGGGAGGAGACCGCGGCGGAGTCGGCCGGGGCGAGCGGGCACGCCGGCATCGCCAGCCAGGTGTCGACGATGTCCAGCAGCTGGTCCGCGGGTTCGGCCGCGGCGAACTCGTCGTAGGCCATCGAGAGGGCCAGACCGGTGTCCGAGGCCTCGGTGAGGCCGCCCGCGGCGAGCAGTTCGATGGTCAGGCGGGCAGGGTCCTCGTCCTGGCCGGACGACTTGGCGATCCGGCGGAGCTCGCGTACGCCGAGACCGCCCGTCTTGAGCAGGGGCACCGGGCCGCCGCTCATGGTTCCGGCGATCGCGGGTATCGCGGCGAGGATCTGCGAGGCGGCGGCTGCGGCCTCCCGTTCGGCGTCCTCGGGCTCGACCGGGGTGGTGGGCACGGCCGGTGGCTGTGGGTCGAACGCAGCGGTGTAGCCCTCCCGCAGCGCGAGGGCGACCTCGCGGGGCATCTCCTCGACGCCCCATGCGGAGCCGACGACGAGACCACGCTCGGCGGCCCACGGCAACGCCACCCCAGCCGAGCCGACCATGATCCCTCCCACATCGAAGGGCTGTGCCGGCCGCAAGGCGAGCGCGGCGAGCCGAGCGCGAACGTCAGCGGGGGCCTGCGCCACGAGCCGGCGCACATTCTCCGGCCGCGCCAGCCAGCCGACCAGCGCAACGATCAACTCGTCCTTGCCGCGGCCCGTGACAGGGATGCCGTACACCTTCGCCAGCCTGCGCAGCTCGGTCATCTTCCGGGCGACGAGCAGCTCGGCAGCGCCGGGTCCGAGGTTCAGCGGGTGCGGCCACATCGGGCTCAGATGTGCCGCCGCGAAGCCGTCGGCGTACGGCCAGATCAGGGCGAGCTCGGTGAGCCGGCGCAGCGCCGCGGCCAGGTCCGCGTCGCCCTCCGGTACGCCCAACAGCGTCGCCAGCCGCGCGGTGGTGCATCCGTCGCCCACCGCTGCGGCGGCCTCGCCCACTTGGAGCTGCGGCAGGGTGAGCAACGCACAGGCAGCCGCCATCGACGACGGGTGAAGCAGCCGTACGGCGAGCTGGTCGGCGGTCTTCGGAGCAGGCACGATGGTCGCGTCGCGACGCTTCGCGACCAGACTGGCGAGCTGCTCCTCGGTCAGGGACCGAAGGTGAGCGGCGAGGGACTGCACCAGGCCAACCTACGACCACCCGCTCTGGCAGGACACGACAGGTACGCCGCCAGGGACTCGAACCCTGAACCTATGGACTCTCGGCGAGCAGGTCGGGTCGGGCTTGATGCGAGGTCACGGGCTGCTGAGGCGCTTCTCGGCTCGGTTCGGATGGCACGGTTGCTGTACTTCGATGCGGCGAGTGGCCACCCGGGCACAAGCTCCCTGCCGAGGTGACGCTGGCGCAGACGTACGACGTAGCGCGCGGCACCGTGCGGACCGCGCTCGACGCGCAGCGCGAGGAAGGCCGGGTAGTAACCTTCACCGGGCGCGGGACGTTCGTCACGCCCGAGGATGACCGGAACCGTTGACACTTGACGGTCGGCTCCCCGGCCGGACCGAGCACCGAGCATTTGGAGCTGCCCGAGCCCGCCGCGACCGTGCACGATGGCGGCAACGCGGCCGGCCCCAATGAACAAGGCGGTGTGCACTGATGACTCCCGAGCTGCCCCGCGACCTGCCGGTGCTCGAACGCCGGGCGGTGCGGCTGGTGGTGCTCGACGCCGCCGAGCGGGTGCTGCTGTTCCACACCCGCGACCCGGAGCACCCCCGCCTCGGCGTCTGGTGGGAGCTGCCCGGCGGCGGGCTCGACGACGGGGAGACGTACCTCGACGCGGCGGTGCGGGAGCTGCGCGAGGAGACCGGGATCGTGGTCCCGCCGGCCGACGTGGGCGCGCCGACCTGGCGGCGGCGGGCCAGCTTCATCCACCGCCAGCGGCGCCACCTGCAGGACGAGGTGATCGTCCCGGTACGGCTGCCGGGGCCGGGACCGGACGTGGACGAGGCGCACCGCCTCGACTACGAGGTGGAGGACTACTTCGGGTTCCGCTGGTGGCCGGTCGCCGAGGTGGTCGCCGACCGGCCGCGCTGCTATCCGGGGCGGCTGCCTGAGCTGCTGCCGGCGTTCCTGGCCGGCGAGGAGATCGACGAGCCGTTCGAGCTGTGGTCATGACGAATCCGCCGGCAACCGGCACAGTGGAGCGGTGAACCCTATCCACGGACCTCTCGCCCACTACGCCGAGCGGCTGCACCGCGCCGCCGGCGACGCGCACCACGTCGCCTCCCCGCTCGGCGCCTGGCTGCTCCTCGCGATCACCGGCCCCGCCGCCACCGGTGACCTGCGCGGCGCGGTGGAGGAGGCGCTCGGCACCGACGTGGACCGCGCCGCCACGGTGGCCCACGCGCTGCTGTCGGCGCCGCACCCGCTGGTCGCCTCGGCCACCGCCCTGTGGGAGCGGACGCCCGCCGAGGGGCTGGCCGGCTGGCGCGCGACGCTGCCGGAGCGGACGCAGACCGGCCCGCTGCCGGACCAGCCAACGCTGGACGCGTGGGCGCGGGAGCACACCGATGGCCTGATCGAGCGGTTCCCGCTCACCGTCACTCCGCAGACCCTGCTGATCCTGGCCAACGCCCTGGCCACCAGGGTGTCCTGGGCGGAGCCGTTCCAGGTGGCGCCCGCCGAGCAGCTCGGCGCGGGCAGCGCCTGGGCGGGCCGGCTGGATCGGGTGCTGCGCGCCCCCGCGTACCGGCACCACTGCGGGATCGCGACCACCGCCCGGGCCGGTGACGTGGCCGTGCACGCCGCGCCCGCCCGGCCGGTGCCCATCGCCGGCGGGGAGGCCGGCCTGCTGGTGGTGTCCGTCGCCGCCGACCCGGACGTGCCGGTGCCGGACGTCCTCGCCGCCGCCCAGGAGCTCGCCGCCGGTGCCGCCACCACCCCGGACGGGATCGGAGCGGGCCAGCGGTCGCTGTTCGACCTGCCGCTGGGCGACACCCCGCTGTGGACGATCCGGGAGGAGCCGGTGCGCACCTTCTCGCCCGACGGTCGGGAGGAGCGGGCGAGCGCCGTGCTGCCGTGCTGGTCGGCGGAGAGCCGGCACGACCTGACGCCGCCCGGGTTCGGCTTCGCCGTCGCCGCGCAGGCGCTCGGGAGGCTCATGGGGGTGGCGGATCCGCGGTACGAGGCGGCCCAGTCGGCGGTGGCCCGCTACGGGCGGTACGGCTTCGAGGCCGCCGCGGTGACCGCGTTCGCCACGCGGACGGCGCTGCCGCCGGAGGGCGTCGCCCGGGTGGCGGAGCTGCGGTTCGGCCACCCGTACGCGGTGGTGGCGGTGGCCACCGACAGCGCGGGCGGGCCGTGGCACGGCCTGCCGGTCTACTCGGCGTGGGTGGCGCAGCCGCAGGAACTGCCCGAGGACGAGCTGGCGGATCCGCCGGCACGGTGGTGAGCCCGGGGCCTCCGGAGGCCCCGCGCGCGACGCGCGTAAGAAGCAAGGGCCCTTCTCCACTGGAGGCGTGGAGAAGGGCCCTTGTGTCAGGCCGCGACCGGCTCCCGTTCGGCGGCCCGGGCGGCGAGTCGGCGTTCCCGCTCCTGGGCGCCGATCAGGTCGTCCGGGAGCGAGTCATCCACCTCGAGGTCGAACCGGCGCAGCAGCCGGATCGCGAACCCGCCGAGGGTGACCAGCACGAGGGCCAGCCCGAAGCAGACGTACGCGAAGCCGATGCCCCGGCCGGGACCGGTGCCGATCACCGCGCCCACCGACCCGGCGAGCGCCCCGCCCGGGGCGAGCATCGGCTCGAACAGGGCGGTGGCGCCCGGCGCGAGCAGCGCGAACCCGATGGGCAGGGTGGACCAGGCGATGGTCTGGTTGAGGCTGAACACCCGGCCGTGGAATCGCTGCGGCACCTTGACCTGGACGATGGTCGCGTAGATCGACTGCGCGGTGGTCATCGCCATGGCCAGCCAGCACATGCCGACGCAGATCATCACCAGCGAGGCGTCCAGGCCGATCAGCATGCAGCCGATCGCGGTGCCGAGGTTGGCCACGAGCACACCGATCATCCGCCGCCGGCGCGGGCCGCCCCAGAGCGACATGAGCACGCCGCCGGCGATCGCACCGACCGCCTCGGCCAACGCCACCTGGGCCACCTGGGTCGGGGTGCCGAAGGAGAGCACCAGCGGGGTGGTGAGCACCAGGGCGGGGGCCAGGAAGATGTTGCCCAGCGCGAAGTAGCCGAGCATCAGCCGGAAGCCCTTGTGCTGCCAGGAGTAGCGCAGGCCGTTGGCGATGGCCACCAGGAGCCGTTCCCGGGGCCGCCAGCCGAGCAGGTCGGGGAAGCGGACCACGGCCAGGGTGGCCACCGCGACCACGTAGCTGGCCACGTCGACGAGCAGGATGCCCTTCAGCTCGATCGCGGCGAGCAGGCCGGCCGCGAAGACCGGCATGAGCAGGGTGGCGACGCCGGTGGAGAGCTGGGTGATGCCCATCGCGTGGCCGAGGTAGCGCTTCGGCACCAGCTGCGGCACCGCCGACTGGAACGCGATCCGTTGGAACGACCCGGCCACGGAGCTGAGCGCCACCAGGAGGTAGATGTGCCAGAGGACCAGGTTGTCGGTCCACAGCAGCACGGCCAGGACCAGCTGGATCGATCCGGCGATGGAGCTGGCCAGCATCATGATCCGGCGTCGGCTGACCCGGTCGACGATCGCGCCGGCCACCGGGAGCATCAGCACGCCGCAGATCAGGGCGAGCGCCCAGAGCAGGCCGAGGTCGGTCACCGACCCGGTCCGGTTGAACAGCCAGATGGGGAGGGCGAACGCGGTCAGCGCGGAGCCGGTGCTGGAGACGAGCTGCCCGACGGTGACCGACAGGAAGCGACCCATGCTCGGCTTGACGGTGGCCTTGGCCGGCCCTTCCGCCGCGCCCACCCGCTGGTGGTCGAGGACCGCCCAGCCGGCGTCCTCGCCCCGCGCCTCGGGGGTGAGCGCCGTGACGTCCCCGGCGACCACCGCCGGGTGGACCCGGGTGACGATCTCGGCCAGCTCCTCGGCGCGGTACTTAAGGAAGAAGTGGCCGGCCTGGTCGAGGACCACCAGCCCGAGGGTGTCGCTGAGGAACTGCCACTCGGCGTACCGCTCGCGGTAGTAGTCGGTGACCGGGTCCTCGGAGCCGACGACCGAGACGATCGGGGCGCGCAGCTTCGTCGCCCGCTGGTCGAGCAGGCGGGTGAAGTACTCCTCGGAGGCGCGGGAGTCGGCGCGCATGTTGCTGATGATCCGGTCGGCCTGCTCCGGGTCCAGCTCGTCGGTGTCGACGCCCATCGACTTGAGCCAGCTCGCGTAGTGCTTGTTGCTGCGGAGCTGCTCCAGCCGGTTGCGCATGGTGGCGAAGAGGCCCTTGGGGCGGGCGAACGGGAACATCGCGCCGATGTAGACGGCCTCGAGGTCCCGCCCGGCCGCCTCGACCTTGCGGGCCACCTCGGCGACGATGGCGCTGCCGACACCGCAGTGGCCGTAGAGCGCGATCGGTCCGTCGACCCGCTCGAGGATCTCGTCGGCGACCCGGGTGGTCAGCTCGTCGAAGGGCAGCGCGTCCTCGCTGAGGCCGACGTCGTGCCCGGGGATGGCCAGCGACCACAGGGCGTGTCCGGCCGGCAGGGCGTCGGCGAGTGGCTGGTAGACGATGGCGCTGCCGCCGCCGTAGGGGACGCAGACGTAGGACAGCACCCGCTTGCCGGCGGGGATCGGCTTGGTCAGCTCGTAGAGCAGCCGGCGGGGCCCCTCCTCGCCGCCGTCGCCGGAGATGAACGCGGCGAGGTCGCGGATGGTCCGCTGCTGGAACAGGTCCATCACGCCGACCGGCCGGCCGCCGAGCTCGGCCTTGCGGATCTTCGCGACGACCTGGGTGGCGAGCATGGAGTGCCCGCCCAGGTCGAAGAAGTCGTCGTCGATGCCGAGGGTGTCGATGCCCAGCACCTCGGACCAGATGGCGGCGAGCGTCCGTTCGGTGTCGTCGCGCGGCTCGACCAGCGCCACCGACGCCTCGCGGGTGACCACGGGCGCGGGCAGCGCCTTGCGGTCGAGCTTCCCGTTGGGGGTCAGCGGCAGCGCGTCCAGGGTGACGAACGCGGCCGGCACCATGTACTCCGGCAGGGTGTCCTTGAGCGCGGTCTTCAGCGCGGTGTGCTCCGCGGGCCCGATCAGGTAGGCGGTGAGCCGCTTGTCGCCGGGGCTGTCCTCGCGGACGATCACCGCCGCCTCGGTCACCCCGGGCTGCTCGAGCAGCGCGCTTTCGATCTCGCCCAGCTCGATTCGCAGGCCGCGGAGCTTGACCTGGTGGTCGATCCGGCCGAGGAACTCGATGACGCCGGTCTCCCCCGCCGTGTCGGTCACCCAGCGGGCCAGGTCGCCGGTGCGGTAGAGCCGGGCGCCGGGCTCGCCGGAGAACGGGTCGGGGATGAACTTTTCGGCGGTCAGCGCCGGCCGGCGGTGGTAGCCGCGGGCCAGCCCGACGCCGCCGATGTGGAGTTCACCGGCGACGCCCACGGGGCATTCGTGGCCGGCCGGGTCGAGCACGTGCAGGCGCAGGTTGGCGATCGGCGCGCCGATCGGGACGCCGGTGAGCCCGGCCAGCTGCGCCGGGTCGCAGGGCCAGGCGGTGACGTCGATGGCCGCCTCGGTGGGGCCGTAGAGGTTGTGCAGCCCGCACCAGGGCAGCCGGGCGGTGAAGTCGACGGCGGAGGCCAGCGGCAGTTCCTCGCCGGAGCAGATGACCCGGCGCAGCGCGGTGGCCGCCTCGATGCCCTCCTCGGCGAGGAAGACGGTGAGCATCGACGGCACGAAGTGCGCGGTGGTGATCCGTTCGGCGACCAGCAGATCGCGCAGGTAGCCGGCGTCCTTGTGGCCGCCCGGCTTGGCCAGCACCAGGCGGGCGCCCTCGCGCAGCGGCCAGAAGAACTCCCACACCGACACGTCGAAGCTGGCCGGGGTCTTCTGCAGCACCGCGTCGTCGGCGCCGAGGCGGTACGTCTTCTGCATCCAGTCGAGCCGGTTGACGATGCCCCGGTGGGTGTTCGGCACTCCCTTGGGCCGGCCGGTGGAGCCGGAGGTGTAGATGACGTACGCCAGGTGCTCGGGGCCGGCGGACGGCTTCGGGTTCGTGGTGGGCTGGTCGGCCCAGGCGGACGGGTCGTCCAGGGCGAGGACGGTGGCGGCGGTGTCCGGCAGCACGTCGCGCAGGTGCGCCTGGATCAGCACCACGGGCGCGTCGGCGTCGGTGACCATGAAGGCCAGCCGGTCCGCCGGGTACTCCGGGTCCAGCGGCAGGTACGCGCCGCCGGCCTTGAGCACGCCGAGCAGGCCGGCGACCAGTTCGACGGAGCGTTCCGCGCAGACGCCGACCAGGGTCTCCGGGCCGACGCCGGCGGCGCGCAGCCGGTGCGCGATCCGGTTGGCGGCGGCGTTCAGCTCGGCGTACGTCAGGCTGTGCCCGTCGATGGTGACGGCGACCGCGTCCGGGGTGGCGGCGGCGCGCTCCTCGACGGGGCCGTGCAGGGTCTGTGTACGCGGGAAGTCGGCGGTGGTGTCGTTCCACGCCGCCAGCAGCGCCCGTTCCGGCGCGGGCAGCAGCTCCAGCCGGGAGACTGGGGTGTCCGGCGCGGCGACGATCGCGGCCAGCAGGGTGGTCCAGCGCCGGGCCATCCGTTCGACGGTGTCGCGGGTGAACAGGTCGGTGTTGAAGACCAGCTTGCCCCAGAGCCCGTCGACGGTCTCCACCGCGTGCAGCTCGAAGTCGAAGCGGGTGGCCCGCAGCTCCATCGGCGTCCACTCGAAGCTGACCTCGTCGGACCCGGAGACGCCGGTGAACCGGCCCATCTCGTAGTTCTGCAGGACGAACATGGCCTGGAACACCGGGGACCGGCTGACGTCCCGAGGCAGCCCCAGCTCGTGGACCACCTTGGCGAACGGCACCTCGGCGTGCTCGAAGCCGTCCAGCACGCTGCGCCGGGTGCGCTCCAGCAGCTCGCGGAAGGTGGGGTCGCCGGCCAGCTCGGCGCGCAGCGGCAGCATGTTGATGAACATGCCGACCAGGTTCTCCAGCTCCGGCGCGGAGCGGCCGGCCACCGACGCGCCGACGGCGAAGTCGTCCTGGCCGGCGTGCCGGGCCAGCAGCACCTGGTAGGCGGCGAGCAGCGTCATGAACAGGGTGCCGCCGCTGTCCCGGGTGAGGTCGTTGAGCCGTTCGGTGGCCGCCGGGTCGAGCTGGAACTCGACGAAGTCGCCCCGGTAGGTCTGGGTGGCCGGACGGGGCCGGTCCAGCGGCAGCTCCAGCGGGGTGATCGCGGCGAGCCGCTGCTTCCAGTAGTCGACGTGCGCCCGGGCCTGCGGGCCGTCCAGCTCCCGCGCCTCCCAGACCGCGAAGTCGCCGTACTGGACGGGCAGGGTGGGCGGTTCGCCGCCCCGGTACCGGGTGATCAGGTCCCGCAGCAGCACGTCCACCGACCAGCCGTCCCCGACGATGTGGTGCATGCCGAGGAAGAGCACGTGGTCGTCGTCAGCCAGCCGGACCAGCAGGGCGCGCAGCAGCGGACCGTGCGCCAGGTCGAACGGCTCGGCGGCGGCCGACTCGACCAGGGCCTGCGCGGTCGTCTCGTCCGGGGCGTCCACGATGGTCAGCGGCACCTCGACGGTCTCCTCCACCACCACGGTGGGGCGCCCGTCGGCGTCGGCCGGGAAGCGGGTCCGCAGCGACTCGTGCCGGGCGGTCAGCGCGGCCAGGGCGGCGCGCAGCGCGGCCACGTCGAGCGGGCCGCGCACCCGCAGCGGCACCGCGATGTGGTAGGCCGCCTCGCCCGGAGCGAGCTGGTCCATGAACCAGACCCGCTCCTGGGCGTACGACAGCGGCACCTCGGCGTCGGCGGGCCGGGGCGTGATCCGGGCCGCGGGGGCGGCCTGCCGGGCGCGCAGCCGTTTGGCGATCAGCGCCTGCCGGGCCGCCTCCCGGGTCGGATCCTTCAGGTCGGTCATCAGCTGCTTTCCTCTTCCGCCGCGAGCAGCGCGGCGACCTCGGTGTCGGAGAGCCCGTCGAGTTCGGCGGCGATCCGCTCCTCGATCTGGGCGGCCAGGTCCGCCACCACGGGGCTGCTGAACAGCGCCCGCATGGGCAGTTCGACGTCCACCTCGGCCCGGATGCGGGCCATCGCCCGCATGCCGCGCAGCGAGTTGCCGCCGAGGGCGAAGAAGTCGTCCAGGGCGCCGACCTTCTCCACCTGGAGGATCTCGGCGTACACCTCGGCGACCAGGGACTCGGCCTCGGTGCGCGGGGCGACGTAGCTGTCCTCGGCCGGGACGGCGGTGGCCGGGGCGGGCAGCGCGGCCCGGTCCAGCTTGCCGTTCGGGGTCAGGGGCAGCGTGTCGAGCCGGACCAGGGCCGCCGGGATCAGGTGGGTGGGCAGTTCCCGGGCCAGTTCGGCCCGGACGGAGTCCTCGTGGGCCGGGCCGACCAGGTAGCCGACCAGCATCGGTTCGCCCGAGTCGGTACGCACCGCCGCGGCGGCCGCCCGGACGTCCGGGTGGGCCAGCAGGGCCGCCTCCACCTCGCCCAGCTCGATCCGCATGCCGCGCACCTTGACCTGGTCGTCGCGGCGGCCCAGGTACTCCAGCGTGCCGTCGGGGCGCCAGCGGGCCAGGTCGCCGGTGGCGTACATCCGCTCCCCGGGCGGGCCGTACGGGCAGGGCAGGAAGCGCTCGGCGGTGAGGCCGGGCCGGCGCAGGTAGCCGCGGGCGAGCTGGGTGCCGGCGACGTACAGCTCGCCGACCACGCCCGGCGGGACCGGCTGCAGGGCCGCGTCGAGCAG
Organism: Micromonospora sp. NPDC047738; assembly: GCF_040642675.1. Lineage (NCBI taxonomy): Bacteria > Bacillati > Actinomycetota > Actinomycetes > Micromonosporales > Micromonosporaceae > Micromonospora > Micromonospora sp. NPDC047738. Next base: position 36,666 of record NZ_JBEYSO010000038.1, on the reverse strand, counting down.
CAGCGCCCGGGTGTTCCAGGTGGGCGTGCCGATCGGCACCGGCCCGGCCGGGACCGGCTCGCCCGGGGCGATCCGGGCGGCGACGCAGCCGACGGTGGCCTCGGTCGGGCCGTACTCGTTGATCACCGCGACGTCCGGGTGCGCGGCCCGCCACCCGGCGAGCTGCTCGCCGGTGAGCGCCTCGCCGCCGATCACCAGATCGACGGTGGGCGACAGCTCGCCGTCGAGCAGCGGCAGGTGGCTCGGGGTGACCTTGAGGAAGGTGGGCCGGCCGCCGACCCGGGCCGCCGGCTCGTCGATCGCGGCGAGCCGGACCGTCCCGCCGGCGGTGAGCGTGCCGAGCAGGCCGGTGACGGTGAGGTCGAAGGAGACCGGTGAGGGCAGCAGCGCCGTGCCGGCCAGGCCCGGGTAGGTGTGCCGGGCCCAGGCCAGGTAGGCGGTCACCGCACGGTGCTCCACCACCACCCCCTTGGGACGGCCGGTGGAGCCGGAGGTGTAGAGCACGTACGCCGGGTGCTCGGGGCGCAGCGGGGCGAGCCGGTCGGCGTCGGTGAGGTCGTCGTCGGCCTGGTCCGAACCCACCTCCCCGTCCAGCACCAGCGCGCCGGCCGGCACCAGGCCCGCGGTCTCCGGGGTAGCCACCACGAGGGCCGGCTCGGCGTCGTCCAGCAGGTACGCGATCCGCCCGGCCGGGTAGGCGGTGTCCACCGGGACGTAGGCCGCACCGGACTTGAGCACCGCGAGGATGGCCACCAGCAGCTCGCAGGAGCGGGGCACGGCGAGCGCGACCCGGGCCTCCGGGCCGGCGCCCCGGGCCACCAGCAGCCGGGCCAGCCGGTTCGCGGCGGTGTTCAGCTCGGCGTAGGTCAGCGGCACGCCGTCGCAGACCAGCGCGGTGGCGTCCGGCGTGGCGGCGGCCTGCCGCTGCACCTCGTCGACCACGGTGGCCGGCGGCACCTCGTGCGCGGTGTCGTTCCAGGCGTCCAGCACCAGGTCCCGCTCGGCATCGGCGAGCAGCGGCAGCGCGGCGACCCGCCGCTGCGGGTCGGCGACGGCGGCGGCGAGCAGCCGGACGTACCGGTCGACGACCGCCTCGGCGGTGCCGCGGTCGAACAGCGCCGTGCGGTAGACCAGCCGGCTCTCGCCGGTGGTGATGTCGAACGCCAGGTCGTCCTTGGTGGTGCCCAGCTCCACCGGGTCCAGGCCGGAGTCGGGGATGAAGTTCAGCGCGGTCTGGAAGATCGGCTGCACGGACGGGTCGCGCTGCGGGTCGACCGCCTCGACGATCTTCTGGAACGGGGTCTGTCCGTGCTCCATCGCGTCGACCAGGCCGTCCCGCACCCGGCCGAGCAGTTCGGCGAAGGTCGGGTCGCCGGAGACGTCGCAGCGCAGCGCCACCGGGTTGACGAACATGCCGATCAGCGGGGCCAGCTCGGCGCTGTCGCGGCCGGCGGTGGAGACCCCGACCACCACGTCGGTGTCGCCGGAGATCCGGGACAGCAGCGCCGCGAAGCCGGCCAGCAGCACCATGTACGGCGTGGCCGCCGCGCCGGTCGCGAGGGCGCCGACCCGGTCGAGCAGCCCCTCGGGCAGGTCGAACCGCACCTCGTCTCCGGCGAAGCCGAGCTGGGCCGGGCGGGGCCGGTCCAGCGGCAGGCCGGTCACCGCCGGCGCGCCGGCCAGGTGGCCGGTCCAGAAGGCGAGCTGGCGGTCCAGCTCCGCGCCGGTGAGCTGGTCGCGCTGCCAGACGGCGAAGTCGGCGTACTGGATGGGCAGCTCGGGCACGGCGGGCTCGGCGTCGGTCAGCGCGGCCGCGCTGAACGCGCCGAGTTCCTGGTGGAACAGCACCGCCGAGTGGCTGTCGAAGACGGCGTGGTGCACCACGAACGCCAGCGCCCAGGTGTCGTCGAGGCGGATCAGCCGGGCCCGCCACAGCGGCGGGCCGTCCAGCGGGATCGGGTTACGCGCCAGCTCCGTGCGGATCGCCTCGAACGCCGCGAGGCGTTCGGCCTCCGGCAGGTGCCGCAGGTCGTCGGTGGGGATCGGGACGGGCTCGTGGGCCCGCACCACCTGCACCAGGGCGCCGTCGTCGACGCGCAGGTGGGTGCGGAGCGCCTCGTGCCGGGCCACCACCTGGTTGACGACGTGGGCTGCGGTGTCCGCGTCGATCCCGGCCGGGAAGCGCCACGGGACGGAGACGTTGTAGACCGGCGAGTGGGCGTCGAGCTGGTTGGCCACCCACACCCGCTCCTGGGCGAAGGAGGCCGGGAAGGTCCATTCCTGAGTCATCGCTGTGGTCTCCCGTTCGCGGCTGCGGGGCTCCGCTCCGCCGCACTCCTCGCGCTCACTGGTGGGCCTCGCGTACCGAGCGGGGGCGCATGTCGGTCCAGACGGTGTCGACGTGGGCCAGGCACTCCTCGCGGGTGCCGGCGAAGCCGGCGTCGTGCCAGCCAGCGGGGAGGTCCCGGTCGGCCGACCAGATCGAGTACTGCTCCTCGTCGTTGTGCACGACCAGGAATCGGGGTTCGGCCATGTCAGTTCGCTCCAGGGGTGTCGGGGGTGTGCGGCTCGGCCATCGCGACGGCGATCTTGCGGGGGCCGGTGAACGGCTCCCGGCCGTGGGCGGCGGTCATGTTGTCCACCACCAGCACGTCGTCGCGCTGGTAGTCGAAGCGGACGGTGGCCGCCCGGTAGGCGGCGCGCAGGTGGTCCATGACGTCGGCGGGGATCTCGCCGCCGTCGCCGTAGTAGGTGTTCGACGGCAGGCCGTCGGCACCGAACATGGCCAGCAGGCCCTCCTGGTAGTCCTTCGGCAGGGTGCTGAGGTGGAAGAACGTGGCGTGGTTGAACCAGCGGGGGGTGTCCGAGCCGGGCCGGTGGTGCACCACGTTCCGGACCGCCCGGGTGCGCAGGCCGTCCTTGCCGACCCACTCCACGGTGATCCCGTTCGCCAGCGCGTACGCCTCGACCTCGGCCCGGTTCTCGGTGTTGAACACCTCCTGCCAGCGGGTGCCGAAGTCGCCGTGGAAGTTGCGCACCAGCATCCAGCGCCGCCGGATGAACTCCTCACGCACCGCCGGGTGGATTTCCTGGTAGACCCGGCGCACGTCGGCGAGCGGGGTGGCGCCCTGCGTCTGCGGCGCGGTGATGCAGTAGAAGAACAGGGTCAGCGGCCAGCGCGCCTGGTACGAGTTCTCGTTGTGCAGGAAGATCTCCTCGTCCGGGGGGTAGTCGGTCGAGGTGTAGACCCGGCCCTTGATGGAGTGCCGGGGCGACGAGCGCTCCGTGTAGGTCAGCGGCTCGCCGGAGAGGGCGCGGACCACCCCGTCGAAGCCGTCCACCCCGCCGACGTCGAAGCCGCGGAAGAGCAGCCCGCCGTGTTCGACGAGGGCGGCGCGCAGCTCGGCGCGCCGGGCGTCGATCAGGTCGGTCAGGGCCCGGCCGTCGTTCTCGATGACCACCGGGAGTGTGGTGATCGTGTCGCTCATGCGGCCACCTCGCTTCGCTCGGCAGCCGCATGAGGCTCCAGGGCACTGTGCCTAATGATTCGCTCGCTGCGCTCGCTCATGGTGCGGTGTCTCCTGTTCGTCGTGGTCAGGCGCGGGGCAGTCGCGGGATGGCCGGGATGGCCGCCGGGGCGGCCGGCTCGTCGGCGGGCTGGCTGGCGCGCAGCTCCTCGATCCGGGCGGCCAGCCCGGCCACCGTGGGGGTCTCGAAGAGGCTGCGCATCGGCAGCCGTACCCCGGTGGCCTTGCGCATCGCGGCGATGAGCTGCACCGCGACCAGCGAGTTGCCGCCGAGGGAGAAGAAGTCGTCGTCCACGCCGACCTCGGTCACGCCGAGGCCGTCCCGCCAGACCTGGGCGATCACCTTCTCCAGGTCGGTCGAGGGCGCGGCCGAACCGCCGCCGGTGGCGGTCGGCGCGGAGACCGCCTCGGCCGCCACCTCCAGGCTGTCGGTGGTCACCCGGGCGGCCCGCCGGCGGATGTCCGCGACGGTGCGGGTGGCGATCACCACCTGCGCGCCGAGTCCGGCGGTGAGGCTGCGACGGAACGCCTCCGCCCCGTCCACCGGCCGGATGTCCTCGGTCACCGGAGCCGCGGCGGCGTCGGCCGCGGCGGCCGGGGTCTCGGTGAGGCCCCCGGTCACCGCGCCCTGGTCCACCCGCCGCAGCACGAAGTCGCTGATCGCGACGAGTTCCCGGCCGTCGGTGTCCAGCAGGGACAGGTCGGCGGCCACCACCTCGTCGGTGGCGCTGTCCCGGTGCCGCAGGTGGCTGAGGAAGGACGCCGGCAGCGCCCCGCGCACCACGATCCGGCCGTACGACAGCGGCAGGTAGGTGCCGGAGCCCTGGCCCCGGCCGAACGCGGTGGCCACGTCCAGCAGGGCCGGGTGCAGCCCCCACGAGGGCAGGTCGGCCAGCGCCGCGGCGGGGGCCTCGATCCGGGCCAGCTCCTCCCGATCGGCCAGGTGGTGCTCGGCGAGCGCGGCCCAGCGTGGCCCGAAGGTGAGCATGCTGGTCCGCCCCCGGCCGAACGACGCGTCGTCGTCGACCCGCCGGCCGGCGACGGTGGGCGTACCCGCCGGCGGGGCGGGTTCCGCGATCCAGCCGGCCGCGCCCCGGACGTGGGTACGCAGCTGGCCGGCGGCCAGGCTGGCGACGGTGAAATCCACCCCCTCCTCGGTGGGGGTCAGCTCCACCCGGTACTGGGCGACCGTGCCGTCCGGCACCGAGAACGGCTCCAGGAAGACCACGTCGCGCAGCTCCACCGCGGCCTGCGGGCCGGGAGCGGGCAGCGCGGCGGTCACCGCGGCGCGTACCGACTCCAGGTGGGCGGTGCCCGGCACCACCGGCACCCCGCCGATCCGGTGCTCGTCGAGCAGCCAGTGGGTGCTGGCGGAGACCAGGCCGTGCAGCACGATGCCGTCCGGGCCGGCCACCTTCGTGGTCAGCACCGGGTGGTCGACCGGGCTGGTGACGGTGTCCCGGCCGGCGGCCCGGAACGCGGCGGGCGCGTTGGTCTCCACGGCCATGCCGACCTCGGCCCAGCCGCCCCAGTTCTGCGCCACCACCGGCGCACGGAAGCCGACCCCGGCCCGCGCGAACGCGTCCAGGAAGTTGTTCGCCGCGCAGTAGTCGACCTGGCCGAAGCCGCCGATCACCGCGGTGATCGAGGAGCACAACGCCACGAAGTCCAGCGGCAGGTCGCCGAAGACCTGGGCGAGGGCGAGGGTGCCGGCCAGCTTCGGGGCGAGCACCCGCTCCGCCTCGGCCCGCTCCTTGATCTCCGCCATGCCGCCGCCGGGCAGGCCGGCCGCGTGCACGATGCCGTCCAGCCCACCGAAGTGGCTCTCGGCGGCCTCGCGTACCCGGCGCAGTTCGGCGGGGTCGGTGACGTCGGCCGCGAGCACCAGCACCTCGGCCCCGGCCGCCTCCATTCGGCGGATCGCCGCGATGGCCCGGCCGGCCCGGTCGGCGCCACCGTGCACGGCCAGGTGCTCGTCCCAGTCCTCCCGCTCGGGCAGGCCGGAGCGGGCCAGCAGCACCAGCTTGGCGCGTACCCGGCGGGCGAAGTCCTCGGCCAGGGTGATGCCGAGGCCGCCGAGGCCGCCGGTGATCAGGTAGCGTCCCTCCTCGCGCAGCGTGCCCGGCTCGCCCTCGGCGTCCACGGTGACCTGCTCGTACCCGGTCACCCAGCGCCGGTCGCGGCGCAGCGCCACCTCCGGGTGCTCCGGGTCGACCGGGCTGCGCAGCTCGGCGACCAGGGCGCCGGCGCCCCGCGCGGCGGCGTCCGCGTCGACCAGGCGCACGGTGAGGCCGGGCAGCTCCACCGGCAGCACCCGGGCCAGGCCGGCCAGGGTGGCGTGCTCCGGCCGGACCAGGTCGTCGCCGCGCACGTCGGCGGTGCCGGCGGTGACCAGGTCGAGGGTGCGGCCCGGCTCGTCACCGGTCAGCCCGGCGCCGGCAAGCGCCTGCACCAGGTGCAGCACGCTGAAGAAACCCCGGTCCTGGGCGGCCCAGGCGGCCTCGAGGTCCGTCCCGGCCGGCTCCCCGTCCAGGGCGAACGCGTGCACGACGCGCCGCGGCAGGTCCGCGCCGAGCGCGGCGACCAGGGCGTCGTGGTCCTCGCGGACGCCGGGGCGCAGCCGGAAACCGGTGGCCGTGGCGGCGAAGGCGTCGCCGGCGCGTACCTCGACCGGGTCGTCGCCGGCGGCGCGCAGCGCGGCGACCAGCGCCTCGCCGCGCGGGCCGTCGGCCAGCACAAGACACCGGCCCAGCGGGCTGGTGGTCCGGGCCGGCGCGGCCTGCCGCCACACCGGCACCGCGAACCACTCCGGCAGCGGCCGGGGCCCGGTCTCCACCGGCGCCGCCACCACCTGCTCCACCGGGTCCGGGTCGACCCAGTAGCGGCGGCGCTCGAACGGGTACGTGGGCAGCGGCACCCGCCGCGCGTCCGGGTCGACGGCCAGCCGCACCGGTACGCCCGCGCACCAGAGCGCGCCGGCGCTGCCGAGCAGGGTGGCCAGGTCGCCGGTGGACTCGCCCGGGCCGGGCAGGCTGCCCAGCGGGGTGAGCTTCCGCTGCGCCTCGCCGGCCTTGGCGACCTGCATCCGGGCCAGGTTGGCCAGCTGCTTGCCGGGGCCGCACTCGAGCAGCGCCCAGGTGCCCTCGGCGAGCAGGGTGGCCACGCAGGCGCCGAAGCGGACCGGCTGGCGCAGGTGCGCCGCCCAGTACGCCGGGTCGGTGGCCTGCGCCTCGGTGATCCAGGTGCCGGTCACGTTGGACAGGAACGGCACGGCCGGCGGCCGCAGCGGCACGGTGGCCATCAGCGCGGTGAACTCGTCAAGGATCGGTTCCATCATCGGCGAGTGGAACGCGTGCGAGGTGCGCAGCACCTTGCTCTTGCCCTTGAGGGTGGCGGCGAACTCCTCGACGGCCGCCGTCTCGCCGGCCACCACGCAGGTGCCCGGTCCGTTGACGGTGGCGATGGCGAGCGCCTCGGGCAGCCGGTCGGCGACCGCCGACTCGTCCAGCGCCACGGCCAGCATCGAACCGGCGGGCAGCGAGTGCATCAGCCGGCCCCGGGCGGCCACCACCCGCAGCGCGTCCGGCAGGCTGAGCACGCCGGCCATGGTGGCGGCGACGTACTCGCCGATCGAGTGGCCGATCATCGCGGCCGGGGTCACCCCGGCCCGCTGCCAGGCGGTGGCGAGGGCGTACTCGACGGTGAACAGGGCCGGCTGGGTGTAGCGGGTCTCGGTGAGCTTCTCCCCCGCCGCCGGGTCCCGGCCGAGGATCAGGTCGCGGATGTCCAGGCCCAGCTCGGGGCGGAGCAGCTCGGCGCACTCGTCCACGGTGGCCGCGAACGCCGGGTCCTCGGCGTAGAGCTGGGCGCCCATGCCGGCGTACTGGGAGCCCTGCCCGGAGAAGAGGAAGGCCACCCGCGGGGCGGGGCTGTCGGTGACGCCCCGGTGCCCCTTGCGGGCATCGCGCAGGGCAGCGGCCGCCGCTTGGGGGTCGCCGGCGACGACGGCGGCGCGGTGCGCGTACTCCTGGCGGCCGACCCGCAGGGTGTGGGCGACGTCGGCGAGCAGCCCGGCACCGCCTCCGGCGCTGCCGAGCAGGTCGGCGCCGCCGCCGTTCTCCAGGTGGTCGGCGAGCCGGCGCACCGCCGCGTCCAGTGCGGTGGGGGTCTTCGCCGACACCTGGAGCAGGTGCGCCGGGCGGACCGGCCGCCCGGCACGGTACGCGGCTGGCGCCTCCTCCAGTACCACGTGCGCGTTGGTGCCGCCGATGCCGAAGGAGCTCACCCCGGCCCGGCGCGGCGCCCCGTCGGTGTCCCACTTGGTCAGCGTGTTCGCCACGTAGAACGGGGTGTCGGCGAATTCGATCGCCGGGTTCGGGGTCTCGTAGTTGATGGTCGGCGGGATCAGGCCGTGCTCCATGGCGAGCACCGTCTTGATCACGCTGACGATGCCGGAGGGCTGGCTGAGGTGGCCGATGTTGGACTTCACCGAGCCGATGCCGCACCAGCCCCGGTCGTCGGTGTCCTTGGTGTAGACCGCGGAGAGGGCGGAGATCTCGATCGGGTCGCCCAGCGCCGTGCCGGTGCCGTGCGCCTCCACGTAGCTGATGGTGCGCGGGTCGATGCCGGCCATGCCGACCGCCTGGGCGACGGCCTCCATCTGGCCGTCGATGCTGGGGGCGGTGAAGCCCACCTTGCCGGCGCCGTCGTTGTTGATCGCGTTGCCGAGCACCACCGCGCGGATGGTGTCGCCGTCGGCGATGGCGTCGGAGAGACGCTTGAGCAGGGTCACCCCGACACCGCTGCCCCACACCGTGCCGTTGGCGCCGGCGTCGAACGGGCGGCACCGGCCGTCCGGGGAGGTGAAGCCGTCCATGCCCAGGTAGCCGACGTGCGGCAGCTCGATGTTGACGCCGCCGGCGAGCGCCATGTCGCACTCGCCGTTACGCAGCGCCTCGCAGGCCAGGTGGAACGCGACCAGCGAGGTGGAGCAGGCGGTGTGCACGGTCAGGCTCGGCCCGCGCAGGTCCAGCCGGTACGACACGTTGGTGGCCACGTAGTTCGGGGAGTTGCCGGTGGCGAGGGAGACCGCGCCGTGCGGGTTGCCGCCGACCCGCTTGTTGCGCAGCACGAACTTGTGCAGGTAGGTGTTGCCGCCGGTGCCCGCGTACACGCCGACCGAGCCGTCGTAGCGGGCCGGATCGTAGCCGGCGTCCTGCAGCGCGGTGTAGCAGCTCTCCAGGAACAGCCGGTGCTGCGGGTCGGTGATCTCGGCCTCGCGGGCGGTCATCCCGAACAGGCCGGCGTCGAACTCGTCGTAGCCGTCGACCAGCGGGGCCCGGTTCACCCAGCCCGGGTCGTCGACCTCCTCGGCGGAGGCGCCCCGGGCGAGCTGCTCCTCGCGGGTCAGCTCGGTGACCGACTCCACGCCGTCGACCAGGTTGCGCCAGAACTCCGCGAGGTCGGCGGCGCCGGGCAGGCGGGCGGCGAGCCCGACGATGGCGATCGGTTCGATGCCGTCGTCGGTGGGGTGCTCGGTGGCGATGTCGTTGTTCATCGGGGTCGTCCTTTTGTCACGCGGGTGCCGGGGTGGCCGGCGGGGAGGGTTGCGGCGTCACTGGTGCGGTCGTCGGGGCGGGGTACGCCGGGCCCGGCCACGGCGGGCGGCGGCGCGCAGTGCGGCGCGGGCCAGTTCCGGCCGGTCGGCGGTGCCGTCGAGGCTGGCGGCGAGGGCCCGTACGGTCGGGTGGCGGAACAGGTCGAGCATGGTGATGGAGCGGCCGGTGGCCGCGGTGAGCCGGGCGTGCACCGCGGCGAGCGCCATCGAGTGGCCGCCGATGTCGAAGAAGTTCTCACCGACCCCGACCCGGTCCTTGCCGAGCACCTCCCGCCAGATGCCGGCGATCAGCTCCTCGGTTTCGGTGAGCTCGTCGGGCCCGACGGGCAGCGTGGCCCGCGCCGGCTCGGCGGCGGCCACGGTCATCGCGCCGAGGGCCGACACCCGGACCGCCGGCCGCGGCAGCTCGGCGGCGACCCGGTCGGCAGGCGCGTGCGGATCGGCGGCCAGGGCGCCGACCAGGGCGGCCAGGTCGGCCAGGAGCCCCTCGATCCGGTCCGCCTCGAACAGGTCCGGGTTGTGCACCACCTCGACCCCGGCCCGGCCGGCCCGTTCCACCACATAGACGGTGATGTCGAAGGGCGAGCCGGGCTTCGGCACCGGCACCGGCTCGACGGTCAGGCCGGCGAGGGCGAGGCGGGGCGGCACGAAGTTGAGCACGTTGAACAGCACCTGCACCAGCGGGGCGCGGGAGGTGTCCCGGCCGACGCCGAGCGCCTCGACGATCCGCTCCAGCGGGGCGCCGGGGTGCGTGGTGACCTCGTGCAGTTCGGCGGCGCAGCGGTCCACCAGCTCGGCGAAGCTGGCGCCGCCGCTGCGCACCCGGACCGGCACGGTGTCGATGAAGAAGCCGATGACGTCGTCGAACGCGGCCAGCCGCCGGTCGGCGACGATCGCGCCGAGCACGTGGTCGTCGGCCCCGGTGAGCCGGCGCAGCAGCTCACCGAAGCCGGCCAGCAGCACCGCGGCGACCGTGGTGCCGCGCCGGGCGGCCAGCTCGCGGACCGCCCGGTCAGCGTCCGCGGCGAGCACCACCGCCGCCTCCGCGCCGGCGTACGTCTGCACCGCCGGGCGGGGCCGGTCCCGGGGCAGGTCGAGCACGGTCGGCGCGCCGGCCAGGTGCTCGGTCCACCAGGCCAGGTCGGTGGCGCCCCGGCGGCGGTCCCGGTCGGCCCGCCAGACCGCGTAGTCGGCGTACGTGGCGGGCAGCGCGGGCAGGGCCGGTGGCGCGCCGGCGACCGCGCGGGCGTACGCGGTGGCGAGGTCGTCGTAGAGCAGCGCCTCGGACCAGCCGTCGAAGACCGCGTGGTGCATGGTCATGGCGAGGACGTGCTCGTCGGCGCCGACCCGGTAGACGGTCAGCTGCCAGGGTGGCCCGGTGGCCAGGTCGAACGCGTGCCCGGCCCCGGCGGCCAGCAGGGTGGCCAGCTCCGCCTCGGCGTCGGCGGCACCGGTCAGGTCCACCACCGGCACGGCCACGTCGGTCGGTTCCTCGCACACCGCGTACGGCACGCCGCCGGTCTGCGGGATGCGCCAGCGCAGCACGTCGTGGCGCTGCACCACGGCGCGCAGCGCCGCGCCGAGGGCGGCGGTGTCCAGCGGCCCGCGCAGCCGGTGCGCGACGGCGATGTTGTAGGGCGCGCTGGACGGGGCGAGCTGGTCCATGAACCACAGCCGCCGCTGCGGCGGGGAGAGCGTGGGCGGGTTGCCGGTGGTGAGCCCGTCACCGCCGGCGGAGGCGGCGGCACGGACCCGGTCCACCAGCGCGGCGAAGGTGCGGCCGGTGAACAGGTCCCGGGTGTCGACCTGCCGGCCCAGCTCGGCGCGGAGCGCGGCGACCAGCCGCATCGCGGCGATCGAGTTGCCGCCGGCGGCGAGGAAGTCGCTGTCCGGGTCCGGGGCCGCGCCGAGCAGCCGGGCCCAGAGCCGCCGGACCGTAGCCTCGACCGGGTCACCGCCGGCGACCTCGTCCACCGGGGTGTCCGCGGACCGGGCCAGCGCGCGCAGCGCCGGCCGGTCCAGCTTGCCGGTGGTCGGGCTGACCGGCAGTGCGGCCAGCCGCACCGTCCGGGCCGGCAGCATCGCGGTGGTCAGCCGGGGTCCGGCGTACGCCCGCAGCGCGTCGTCGTCGGGGGCGTCGGCCGGGGTGAGGAACGCGACCAGCTCGGTGCCGGCCGGTCCGGGCACCGCCTCCACGGCGACCCGGTCGACGCCGGGGTGCCCGGCCAGCACCGCCTCGACCTCGCCCAGCTCGATGCGTTGGCCGCGGACCTTGACCTGACGGTCGGCCCGGCCCAGGTAGACGATCCGGCCGTCGAGCGCCTGGCGGACCAGGTCGCCGGTGCGGTAGAGCCGCTCGCCGGGCCGGTCGCCGAACGGGTCGGGGACGAACCGCTCGGCGGTGAGGCCGGGCCGGTTGAGATAGCCGTCGGCCAGGCCGGGCCCGCCGATCAGCAGCTCGCCGGTCTCCCCCGGCGGCACGGGGCGCAGCTCGGCGTCCACCACGTACGCCCGGTGGTTGGGCAGCGGGAGGCCGATCGGCACCGGGTCGGCGTCGGCGGCGGTGAGGTCGCCGCTGACCGCCAGCACGGTGGTCTCGGTGGGGCCGTAGCCGTTGAGGAACCGCCGGCCGGGGGCCCAGCGGGCGACCAGCTCGGCGGGGACCGCCTCGCCGCCGCAGAGCACCACCCGCCAGGACGGCACGTCCGCCGGGTCGAGCAGGGCGAGCACGGTCGGGGTGATGAATCCCCAGGTCACCTCGTGCGCGGCGAGGAACCGGGCCAGCCGGACCGGGTCGGAGCGGTCGTCGGCGCCGAGCAGCTGCACCGCGCCGCCGAGCAGCAGCGGCACGAACAGGTCCATGGTGGCCGCGTCGAAGCCGAGCGAGGCGATGCCGAGGCTGCGTACGCCGGCGTCGGCGCCGGTCAGCGCGGTGACCCCGGTGACGAACTCGACCACGTTGCGGTGGGTGGTGAGCACCCCCTTGGGGCGGCCGGTCGACCCGGAGGTGAACAGCACGTACGCCGGGTCGCCCGGGCGCGCGGGGCAGGGCGCGAGCGGGGCGGGGCCGGGCAGCCCGACCGTCTCGACGCCCGGCTCGTCGCCGAACTCGGTGGCCGCGGCGTCGCCGGCCACCACCCGGACGCCGGCGTCGCGGGCGATCTCGCGCAGCCGCTCGCGCGGGCCGCCCGGCTCCAGGGGCACGTAGCAGCCGCCGGCCAGGAGCACCCCGAGCACGGTGACCACCAGGTCGGGGGTGCGGGTGCCGCAGACGCCGACCCGGTCGCCCCGGCCGACGCCCCGCTCGCGCAGCGCGGCGGCCACCCCGGCGGCCCGGCCGAGGAGTTCGGCGTAGGTGAGCCGCTCGTCCCACTGGCGGACGGCCACCGCGTCGGGGGTGCGGGCCGCCTGCGCGGTGATCAGGTCGGCGAGGGTCGCGTCCGGCCAGGGCAGGGCCTCACCGTACGCGGCGCTGGCGGTCAGGATGTCGGTCACCGGTGGTCTCCCGTGGCTGGATCGGTGATCTGCAGGCGCAGTTCGCTGACGTGGCCGCGCCCCTGCGCGTCGGTCACCCAGGACTCGGCCGGGGCCGGCAGCAGCTCGCTGACCACCACGGGCACGTCCGGGCTGATCCGGTGGGCGGCGTCCACCATGGCGCACAGCGACTGCGCGTACAGCGGGCCGGTCAGGTCGACATAGCAGGGCTTGATCTCGGTGCCGACCTTCACGAACACCCGCTCGGGCAGGCCGGTGGCCGCCCGCCACCGGCGTACCGCTAGGTAGCGGGCGGCCTCGTCGGCGTGCCCGGCCAGCCCGCAAGCGCCCGCCGTGGTGCGCCAGGTACGCCGGGCCACCACCAGCCGGTCGATGGTGATCCGGGGCGTGTGCGGCGCCGGATCGAGCAGCTTGAAGGCGTCCAGCAGCAACGAGTCGAGCAGGCTGGCGAAGACCTCCATGAGCGGCCAGCGGGTGCCGTCCGGGAAGACCGCGGTGAACTGGTCACCGGCGCGCTCCACGGTGACCGCGGTGGCCGGCACCAGCCGGTCGACGTCGGCGCCGTGCGCGGTGTCGATGCCGAGTTCGCGGTCCTCGGGGCCGGTCAGCGCGTACGTGGTGCGGGTGGTCCGCCGGGGGAAGCTCTCCGGCCAGAGCACCCGCAGCCGGGCCGGGCCGAGGTCGGCGTCAAGGGCGGCCCGCAGCGCCGCCGGGTCGGGGTGGAACAGGCCGAAGACGGCGCTGTCGTAGGCGATGTGGGCCGGGTGCAGCTCGCCGAGGACGAGCAGGAAGTCGCCCCGAGCAACCGCATCGAGGGAGGCCGCGCTGAGCTGAACGTCCGGGTTGTGCAACCGGGCCGACGGCCAGCCGGGCCGCGCCGCGGGAAACAGCTGCCGGACCCGCTCGGCCAGGTCGTCGGCGCGCAGCCGCAGCTCCACCTGGTCGGCGGGCAGGTCGCGCAGGCCGAACAGCTGCGTCCACCGCTCGGTGAACGCCGCGCCGGCCCGGCCGATCGGGCCGTCCGGGGCGATCAGCGTGCCCTGGGCCAGCAGCCAGAGGTCGGCCAGCCGCACCGGGCCGTCGGCGGCCAACTCGTCGTGCAGCTCGACGAAGAGCTCGGCGCACCGGGCGGCGACCTCCACGGTGAACCACCGGGCCGTCTGGAGCACCACAGCGAGCGGGGCGGCCAGCGTGTCCAGGACGTCGGCGCCGATGCTGAACTCCAGGTCCCGGGTGGTCTCCTCGTAGCAGACGGTGCGGCCGGCGTACATCTGTCCGCTGTGCCGGGTGGCGGGTCGGCCGGTGACGGCGGTGAACTCGGTGTTCAGCGCGGCCAGGGCGGCACCGAGCCGGTCCGGGTCGCCGGCGGAGGCCGACACCTCGTCCCGGGCCGCGCGGAGCCGGTCGAAGCCCGCCCTCACCTCGGCCCGCACCCGGTCGTCGCCGATGACCGCGATCCGCTCGGCGAGCACCCGCTCCGCGTCCGGGCTGACCGGCAGGTTCGCGCCCCAGCTGAGCCGGCCGCGGTCGACCCACCGGTCGAGCAGCAGGTAGACGTCGTCGGCGCCGTGCACCTCGCCGGCGGCGCGCATCCGCTCGGCCAGCTCGACCGCGGGGGTGCGGCCGTCGCAGGCGGCGAGCAGCCGGGCCTCGGTCGGGGTCAGCGCGATCGGCGGGTGCAGCGGCCAGCGCAGCTGCCGCCCCTCGACGCTCAGGTGGGGTTGCAGCGCCGGGGCCCACCAGCGGCGCACCGCCAGATCGTCGGCGAGCCGGTCGGCGTACGCGATCAGCGCCCACGCCTCGAAGACCACCTTCCGGCGGTCGACCAGCGCCGGGCCGGGCGACAACCGGACCGTGGGCTCCTCGGGGTCGACGGTCCCCCAGCAGACCGGCCCGAAGAACCCGATGGTCTCGGCCTTGCCGCAGTACCGCTGCCAGTAGCGCAGGAGGGCGATCTCCCGCTTGCGGCGGGGCTTGTTGCGCACCGCCGGGTCGGTCCGCAGCAGGCCGTCGAGGGCGACCAGCATGTCCGGGTTCTGCCAGGTGACCGCCTCGCGCAGCAGCGGGTCGGCGGCCAGCTCGGAGGCCACCGCGGAGGACTCGTCGAACGCCTCGCGCAGCGTCTTGTGGAAAAGTTCGGGGCTGCTCGTGCCGGCGAGCAGCGTGTCGGCGGCGGCGGCCGCCTCGGGCGCGGCGAACCGGTCGAGTCCGTCCGCGGGGAAGCCGGCGGTGCGCAGCACCACGTCCCGCCAGACCGACCAGCCGGTCTGCCCGAGCGGCAGCAGGTGGCTCACGCGTCCTCCCCGGGCGTGTCCACGATGTGCAGTCGCAGCTCGCTGAAGTAGCGGTGGCCGGCGGCGTCGGGCACCCAGGCCTGGTCCGGCGTGGGCAGCATCTCGCTGACCACCAGCGACACGCCGTCGCCGCCGTCGACCCGGGCGGCCCGGACCATGGCGCAGAACATGTTCGCGAAGGCGGGGCTGCCCAGGTCCACGAAGCACGGCTTTGTCTCGGTGCCGAGCTTGACGTACACCTGCTCGGGCAGGCCGAGCCGGCGGCGCCAGTCCCGGACGGCGAGGAACCGCTGCCGCTCGCCGGTCGCGGTGGCCAGGCCGCTCTCCTCCACCGTGGTCCGCCAGGTCTGCCGCGCCACCACCATGTTGTCGAGGGTGATCCGGGGCGTGTACGGGGCGGCGGCGACCAGCTTGAACCCGTCCACCGCGTGCGCGCTGAGCAGCTCGGCGAAGATCTCGGTGAGCGCCCAGCGCTGCCCGTCGGAGGCGGTGGCGACGAGCTGCCCGTCGACGTCGGTGACGGCGAGGTCCACGGTGGGCAGCACCCGGCCCGGCTCGCCGCCCGGGGCCGCCTGGAAGGCGAGGTGCCGGTCGGTCGGGCCGGTCAGCGACTCCGAGGTGCGGCTGGTCCGGCGCGGCCAGTCGGTCGGGAAGAGCAGCCGGATCCGCCGCGGGCCCAGGTCCTCGACCAGCGCCGCGCGCAGCCGCTCGACGTCGGGGTGGGACGGGGTGAAGACCGCGCAGTCGAACGACGACCAGGCGGCGTGCAGCTCACCGAGGACGACGGAGTATTCGCCCCGGCGCAGCGCCTCCGCGTCGGTGGCGCAGATCTGCAGGTCGGGGCTGTGCATCACGGCGTTGGACCAGTCCGGCCGGGTGCCGGGGAAGACCTCGTCGACGCGGTCGGCCAGGTCGGCCACCCGCAGCCGCACGTCGGTGGTGCCGGGGGGCAGGGTGTCCAGGCCGAACAGCCCGGCCCAGCGGGCGGCGAAGTCGGCGGCGACGTCGTCCACCGGCCGTTCCCCGCCACCCCAGAACATCCCCTGGGCCAGGAACCACATGTCGGCCAGGGCGACCGGGCCGTCGCCCGCCTCGGCGCGCAGCTCCTCGTAGAGCCCCCGGAACACCTCCCCGTACGCCTCGGCCAGTGCGTTGGCCATCCAGCGGGCGGCGCGCAGCAGCACGTCCAGCGGGGCGGCGAGCTCGGCCAGCAGCGGCGCGCCGAACACCACGGCCAGGTCGCGGGCGGTGTCCTCGTAGCAGATCGTCCGGCCGGCGTACATCTGCCCGGCCCGGCGGTTGGCCGCGGCGCCGGTCAGCTCGGTGAAGGTGGCGTCGAGGGCGTCGAGGGCGGCGCGCAGCCGGTCCGGGTCCCCGGCCGCGGCGGCCACGGCGTCCCTGGCCGCGCGCAGCCGGTCGAACCCGGCCTGGGCGGCCGTGCGGGCGGCCGGTTCGCCGATCGCCGCGATCCGGTCGGCGAGCACCTGCTCCGCGTCGGGGCTGACCGGCAGGGCGGCGTCCCAGGTGATCAGCTCCCGTTCCACCAGGCGGTCGAGCAGTGCGTACCCGTCCTCGGGCCGGCGCAGCCCGACGGCCGGGTCGGCCACCAGGTCGGCGGCGGACCGGTGGCCGTCGGCCGCGGCGAGCAGCGCGGCCTCCACCGGGGACAGCGGCAGCGGCGGGCGCCCGGGGCGCAGCACGGTCCGGTCGTGGACGGCGAGCTGCGGCAGCAGCATCGGGGGCCACCAGCGGCGCACCGACAGGTCCGCGCCGATCCGGTCGGCGTACGCGGCCAGCGCCCAGGATTCGAACCACACCCAGCGGCGGCCGGTGAGCTGCGCGCCGGGGCGTACCCGCACGGTCTCCGGCTGCTCCGGGTCGAGGGTGACCCAGCAGCTGGGCCCGAAGAAGCCGACCGTCTCGTTCTTGCCGCAGTAGCGCTGCCAGTACTTGAGCAGCGCCCGTTCCCGGTCCCGGCGCCGCACGTTGCGGGACGCGTCGCCGCCGCCGCGGACCAGCCCGTCCAGTGCCACCAGCGCGCCCCGGTTCTGCCAGGTCACCGCCTCGCGCAGCAGCGGGTCGGCGGCCAGTTCGCTGAGCCGGTGGGCGGCGGCGCGGACGGCCTCGTCGAACTCCTTGTCGTAGCGGTCCTCGCCGGACCCGGTGGCGAGCAGCTCGTCCGCCGCCGCGACGGCCCGGGGGGCGGAGAACAGGTCGAGGCCGGTGGCCGGGAAGCCGGTGGTACGCAGGATGGCGTCGCGCCAGACCGACCAGCCGGTGTCCCCGAGCGGCACCCGGTGCGCGCCCGGGGCAGCGTCGACTGCCGGTATGTCGGTGGTCGGTGCGCCGGCCAGGTCGGCGCGGATCGCGGCCAGCACCTCGGGGAGCTGGTCGTGCAGGAAGAAGTGCCCGCCGTCGATCTCCTTCAGGGTGAACCCGGCGGCGGTGTGCTCCGCCCAGGCGGCACTGTGCTCGCGGGTGACCGCCCGGTCGTGGGCGCCGCTGAACGCGACGATCGGCACCGGCAGCGGCTCGCCGGGCACGTACCGGTAGCTGTCCACCCGGCCGAAGTCGGCCCGCAGCAGCGGCAGCAGCAGCTCCACCAGCTCGGGATGGTCCAGCAGTTCGGCGGGGAGGCCACCGCCCTCGCCGAGGCGGCGCAGCAGCTCCTCGTCGTCCACCCGGGACAGCCCGTCGAAGAGGCTGGGCGCGTCGACGTGCGGGGCCCGGGCGCCACCGACGTACAGACGCAGCGGCAGCGGCCCGCCGGACCGGCGCAGCTCCCGGACCACCTCGAAGCCGACCCGGCCGCCCATCGAGTGGCCGTAGATGGCGTACGGGCGGTCGGCCCGGGACGCGATGGCGGCGGCCACGTCGGCGATGTCGAAGCGCGGATCCTCGCTGATCCGGTTCTCCCGGCCGGGCAGTTGCACCGGCAGCACCTCGACGTCCGGGCCGATCCCCTCCTGCCACCGCCGGAACGCGCTGGCGCCGGCACCGGCGTAGGGCAGGCAGAACAACCGCACCGGCGCCTGGGGTCGGCTTCCGGCGGAGACGAACCAGTTCACCGCGGACCTTTCTGCACGGGGTCGATCCAGTACCGCTGGCGCTGGAACGGATAGGTGGGCAGCCCGGTACGCCGGACCGTGCCCTCGGGATGCAGGGCGTCCCAGTCGACGTCCCGCCCGGCGACCCAGTCGGCCGCCAGCTCGCGCAGCGGGCCACCGTCGCCGGCGATCCGGGCCTCGGTGTCGAGCAGCACGTCCAGCGCGGCGAGCGCGCCCGGCAGGTCGGCGGCGACCACGGCGGCCCGGTGGGCGAACGCCCGCCGGCCGAGCGCCAGGGTGGCGGCGACCTCGGGCAGCGCCGGGGCGGCGCCGGCCAGGTGGGCCCGCAGCCGGGTCAGCGCGGCCCGCAGCGCCGCCGGGGTACGCGCGGACACTGGCAGCAGCCAGGGGCCGTCGCCCGGGGCGTCGAGCGGCTCGTCCGGCGGGGGCTGCTCCACCACCACGTGCGCGTTGGTGCCGCCGAGCCCGAAGGCGCTGACCCCGGCCACCCGGCGCGGGCCCTGCGGCCAGTCCCGCGCCTTGGTGGGCACGTAGAACGGGCCGGCGGCCAGGTCGATCTCCGGATGCGGGCGGGTGAAGTGCAGGTTCGGCGGGATCACGCCATGCCGCACGGCGAGCACCGCCTTGATCAGCCCGGCGATGCCGGCGGCGGCGTCCAGGTGGCCGATGTTGGTCTTCACCGAGCCCAGCGCGCAGGAGTCGGCGGGCGCGGCGCCGGCGTACACCTCGTGCAGCGCGGCGACCTCGATGGCGTCGCCGAGGGGCGTGCCGCTGCCGTGGCCCTCGACGAAGCGGACCTCGCCGGGGGCGACCTCGGCGGTGGCGAGCGCGTTGGCGACGGCGGCGGCCTGCCCGGCCGGGCCGGGGACGGCGAAGCCGGCCCGCTCCGCGCCGTCGTTGGTGATCGCCCAGCCGGGCAGGACGGCGTAGATCCGGTCGCCGTCGGCCTGCGCGTCGGCGAGCCGGCGCAGCGCGACCACCCCCACCCCGGAGCCGAAGCCGGACCCGTTGGCACCCTCGTCGAAGGCGCGGCACCGGCCGTCCGGCGAGGCCAGCCCGCCCGGGGTGTGCCGGTGCCGGGGCCAGGTGACGGTGACGCCGCCGGCGAGGGCGATGTCGCACTGGTAGTCGGCGAGGCTCTGTGCGGCGAGGCAGACCGCAACCAGCGAGCTGGAGCAGGCGCTCTGCGCGGCGAGGGCGGGCCCGGTCAGCCCGAGCCGGTACGCGACCTGCCCGGGCAGGTGGTCGGTGAACTGCCGGCCGATCAGCCGGGCCTCCCAGTCGTCCGGGTCCACGTCGCCGGCCACCGCGGGGTTGTCGAGCAGGTGGAAGAGGAAGTACCGGTTGGCGGAGGCGGCCGAGTAGACGCCGATCAGGCCGGGGAACCGCGCCGGATCGTGCCCGGCGTCCTCCAGCGCCTCCCAGGCGGTCTCCAGGAAGAGGCGGTGCTGCGGGTCGGTCCGGGCGGCCTCGTCGGCGCCGAAGGAGAAGAAGTCGGCGTCGAAGTCGGCCACCCCGTCGAGCCGGCCGACCGCCCGTACGTGCCGCGGGTCGTTGCGCAGCCCCGGCCCGATGCCGAGCGCGGCCAACTCCTCGTCGGTGTGGTCGTGGACGGAGTCGACGCCGGTGCACAGGTTCCACCAGAAGGTGGCCACGTCGGGGGCGCCGGGGAACCGGCCGGCGAGCCCGACCACGGCGATCTCGTCGCCGGTGTACTCGCGGGCCGCGGCGGCCGGGGCGGCCGGCACGGGCAGCACCGGCGCGCGCACCGCCTCGGGTGGGGCGTCGAGCAGCGCCGCCTGGGCGGCCACCGTGGGGTGGTCGAACAGGCGCAGCAGCGGCAGCCGCACCCCGAAGTGCTCGGCCAGCCGCTGCTGCACCTGGCCGAGGAGCAGGGACTGCCCGCCCACGTCGAAGAAGCTGTCGGTCCGGGCGACCGCGTCCCGGCCGAGCACCGCGCACCAGATGTCGTGCACGATCTGTTCGGTGTCGGTGGTGGGGGCGGCGTCGGCGGGCACCTCGCGGGCCGGGTCGGGCAGGGCCCGCTCGTCCACCTTGCCGGTCACGGTCAGCGGGAACTCGTCGAGCACCACCACCGCGCGGGGCAGCGCGTACGGGGGCAGCGCCGCGGCGAGGGCGGCCCGCAGCTGCGTCGCGTCCGGCCGGGTCCCGTCGGCCGGTCGGGCGTACGCCAGCAGTTCGCCGTCGCGGGCGATCGCCCGTACGCCGGCCACGCCGGGCTGGGCGGCGAGCACCGCCTCGATCTCGGTCAGCTCGACCCGGTGCCCGCGTACCTTGACCTGCCGGTCGAGCCGGCCGAGGCAGACCAGCTCGCCGCCGGGCAGCCGCCGGCCGAGGTCTCCGGTCCGGTACCCGCGCACCCCGTCGGCGTCCACGGTGAAGCGGTCACTGTCCTGGTTGAGGTAACCGGGGGCGAGGTGCCGGCTGCGCACCACGATCTCGCCGGTGTCGGGGGCGAGATCCACCTGGTAGCCGGGGAACGTGCCGCCGATCGGCAGTGGGCCGGTGGCGACGGGGTCCACCTCGGACAGCGGCAGCGCGTACCGGGCGACGAAGGTCATCTCGGTGGCGCCGTAGCCGTTGACCAGCTCGCAGTCGGGCGCGAACCGGTCCCGGCCGCGGGCCGCGTCGGCGTACGTGGCCTGCTCGCCGCCGAGCAGGACCACCCGGACCGCGTCGAGCCGCCGGTCGCCGAGGGTGTCGAGCAGGAAGCGGTAGACCGTGGGCGTGCAGTGCAGGACGGTCGCCCGGTGCCGGTCGAGCTGCTCGACGGCGTACGCGAGGCCCTGCCGGCGCAGGTCGACCGGGACCACGGCGGCGCCGGTGAGCAGTGCCGGGTACAGGTCCGGGATGGCCGCGTCGAAGCTGAACGAGGCGAGCAGGCTGAGCCGGTCGGTCGGGCCGATGGCCAGCGCGGCGATCTGGTTGTCGACGACGTGCGCCAGGTTGCGGTGGGTCTGCCCGACCGCCTTGGGCACCCCGGTGGAGCCGGAGGTGAACAGCACGTACGCGAGCGTGTCCGGGTCGACCGGGACCGGTCGCAGCGGGGCGGGCGGCACGTCGTCCAGCGGCACCACGGTCCGACCGTCGGCGAGCCCGCCGGCCAGCTCCCGGTGCTCGGCGGCGCAGGCGATCGCGTCGACCCCGGCGGCGGCGAGCATGTGGCGCAGTCGCTCGACCGGGAAACCCGGGTCCAGCGGCACGTACGCGCACCCGGCCGCGAGGGCGCCGAGGAGCGCGGCGATGGTCGGCGCGCCGTGCCCGGTGAGCAGGGCGACCCGGTCGCCGGGTCGGACGCCGGCGGCGGCGAGCGCGGCGGCGTGGCCCCCGGCAGCGCCGGCCAGCTCGGCGTAGCTGACCTCGTGGGTCTCGCCGAGCAGGGCCGGACGATCACCGTGCCGCGCCGCGACCTCGCCGAAGCGATTGATGATCATAGAATTTGCCATGTCAGGGGTTTGACGTTTCCCCACGGATGGCAGGCGCGCAGCGATCCACGCTTGTGATCATGATCCCCCCCAGGACTTCACAATGGATGCAGAATAAAACTCAATCTCTCGATGGGAAGGGGATCGATGGAGGTCGAGCCGAAGGGGGGACGGGGGGCTGGAACCTCGGACGGCGGAATTCGTCCGATCATCCCTCTAGCGCGAAGACGATTTTCAGCGTAGAGAGCTACTCGCAAGTTATTTTCCGGTGAAAGTACTTCCGAACCGTGGAATCTTCGGTCAAGCGGTGCACTTGCGGAGCTCAACCCGGTCTACCGGGGAGCGTCCTCACATATCGTAGGGCGGACGCGGGATCGGGTCCACCATGGCGTCGAAACCCCTCGGCAGCTGCGCCAGCAGATCCTGGAACTCGCCGACCGTCACCGCCTCGCGCAACGTGATGAGCACCGCCCGGGTGCCCACCTCGGCGACCGCGGGGTCCACCTCGGCCCGCTCGGCCACCCGCTGCACGAAGGCGACCGCTCCCCCGCCCCCGGCGGGCCCGACCGGCGCGGAGAGATAACTGCCCAGCTCGTCCGGCAGTTGCGCGGCCAACTCCGCCGACTCGTTGCCGGTCACCCGTTCGGCGAGGGTCTGCAGCACCGCCCGGGAGATCGTGGCCGCCTGCTCGGTGGGCAGCTCGGCGCGGCGGGACACCGCCTCGACGAATCGGGGAAACCGCACGCCGCCCTCCTGTCGTCGCCGGCCCGCCGCCGGGTTGCCGACGACCCCAGTTCAACCGGCTGACGACCGGCGACGACCTGGAGCCGCCGGTGGGTACCCGCGACCCGGCGGGGCAAACGGCGGACGGCCGCCCCGATGACCGCCCGGCCCATGGGTCAGCGCAACGCGCCGGTCGACCGCAGGTGCTCGAAGACGAGCTGGTTGGCCGGGGAGACCCGGTGCCGGTCGGCGTAGCCGAGCCAGGCCAGCTCCTCGATCTCGCTCGCCGGCCGCAGCGTGCCCCGGTAGTCGGCGGCGTAACAGGTCATCCGCACCAGCGTCCCGACGGCGCGCCCGTGCGCCTGCGCGGTGAACGTGCCGACCGGCACGGCCGACTCCGGCACGATCGCGACACCCAACTCCTCGGCGATCTCCCGGGCCAGGGTCTCCAGGTCGGTCTCGCCCGGCTCCCGCTTCCCGCCCGGCAGGTACCAGACGTCCTTGCCCCGGGACCGGGCGCAGAGCACCCGGCCGTCCTCGATCCGGATCCAGGCCACCTTGTCGATCTCACGCACGGCACTCTCCCGGCTCGGCTGCCGCACGAGGTTATCGGACCTGCTCTGTAGGCTGCCCGCATGGCCCGCACCACCCACCCCGGCGCCTGCCCGCTGGACTGCCCGGACACCTGCGTCTGGCAGCTCACCGTCGAGGACGGCCGGGCCATCGCGCTGCGCGGCGACCGCGACCACCCGTTCACCCGGGGCGCGCTCTGCGGCAAGGTCAACCGCTACCTCGACGCGGTCAACGGGCCCGACCGGCTGACCACCCCGTACGTCCGGACCGGGCCGAAGGGCGTCGGCCGGGTCGCCTACCGCCCGGCGAGCTGGGACGAGGCGGTCGAGCGGGTGGCCGCCGGGCTGCGCGCCAGCATCGACCGGGACGGCCCGGAATCGGTCCTGCCCTACTACTTCGCCGGCACCATGGGCCATGTGCAGGGCTGGACGATGGGTCCCCGGCTCTTCGCGTACCTGGGCGCGTCGCGGCTGGACACCACCATCTGCACCGGCGCCGCGCGGGCCGCGCAGGGCTCGATCTACGGCGGCTCGGTCGGCTTCGAGCCGGAATCCATCGTGGACGCCCGGCTGATCGTGCTCTGGGGCGCCAACCCGCTCGCCACCAACCTGCACCTGTGGCCGTTCGTGCAGCAGGCCCGGGAGCGCGGCGCCCACCTGGTGACCGTCGACCCGCTGCGCACCGAAACCGCGGCACGCAGCGACGAGCACGTCGCGCCGTTGCCCGGCACCGACGCGGCCCTGGCGTTGGGGCTGATGCGGCACGTCCTCGACGCCGGCGCGGCGGATCAGCAGTGGCTGGCGGCGCACACCGTCGGCTGGCCGGAGCTTTCGGCCCGGCTCGGCGAGTGGCCGGTGGAGCGGGCGGCCGCCGAGTGCGGCCTGTCGGTCGAGGTGGTACGCCGCCTCGGCGAGCGGATCGCCACCACCCGGCCGACCGCCGTCCGGGTCGGGCTGGGCCTGCAACGGCACCACGGCGCGGGCCAGGCGATCCGGGCGATCTGCGCGCTGCCCCTGGTCACCGGCGACTTCCGGTACCCGGGCGGGGGCGCGCTCGTCTCGACCAGCGGGCACCACCCGATCGACGAGGGACCGGTGATCCGGCCGCCGGACATGCCCGCCCCGCGGGCCAGGTCGGTGAACATGAGCCGGCTGGCCGCCGTGCTCACCGGCGAGGCCGACCCGCCGGTGACGTCCCTGGTGGTGTTCAACGCCAACCCGGCCGCCACCGCGCCTGACCAGACCCGGCTGCTCGCCGGCCTGCGCCGCGCCGACCTGTGCACCGTCGTGCTGGAGCAACGCTGGACGGACACCTGCGACTTCGCCGACGTGGTGCTGCCGGCCACCATGCAGCCCGAGCACCTCGACCTGCACTCCTCCTACGGGCACCACTACACGACGCTCAACCTGCCGGTGACCCGGGCGCCCGGCGAGGCGCTGCCGAACACCGAGATCTTCCGCCGGATCGCCGCCGCGCTCGGGATCGACCATCCCCGGCTGCGGGACAGCGACGAGGACCTGGCCCGGCAACTCCTGCGCGGCACGCCGGTCAGCTTCGAGGAGCTGCGGGAGCGGACGTACGCCCGGACCAGCGGGGTGGCGGTCGGGTCCGCCCCGTACGCCGACGGCGGCTTCCCCACCCCGGACGGGCGGGCCCGGCTGCACGACCCGGCGCTGGCCCGGCACGGGGTGGATCCGGTCGTCGGCTACACCCCGCCGATCGAGGCCGCCGACCCGGCGCTGGCCCGCCGGTTCCCGCTGGTGCTCATCGCCCCGGCCGGCCGGTACCTGATGAACTCCACCTTCGCCTCGCTGCCCTGGCACGCCCGGCGGACCGGGCCGCCCCGGGTGCACCTGCACCCCGACGACGCGGCGGCGCGCGGCCTCGCCGACGGGGACGCGGTGCGGGTGCACAACGACCGGGGGGCGTTCCTGGCAGCGGTCGCCGTGGACGACGCGGCCCGGCCCGGGCTGGCGTTCACCTACAAGGCGTACTGGGCGCGGCTGAGCCCGGGACGGGCCACCGTCAACGCGGTCACCGCGGTCCGCGACGCCGACCTGGGCGGCGCGCCGACCTTCCACGACTGCCGGGTGGAGGTCGAGCCGGTGCCGGCCGAGCTGCTGACGGCGCAGCCGCCCCAGGACGAGGAGGCCGCGCCACCGCCACCGCGCGAGGCGACGGAGGACCCAGCCGGGCCGGCGTCACGATCGCCGGAGGCCGTGCCGGCCGGATGAGGCGGCGGGTGCGGCTCGGCGGGTACACCTTCGTTCACGCCGGCCAGCACCCGGTCGGCGTCCTCGGGGCGCATGGCCCGGACCCGTCCGTCCGCCATGAGCCGCCGGATACCAGCGGGGCAGCTCATCCCTCGGCGAGGGCGTCCAGCAGCAGGGCGGCGGTCCAGCTGAACGCCGGCGAGCCCAGCCCCGCCCCGGTGTCCGGGTGGAAGTACTCGTGGCAGCCGCTACGGGCGACCAGCGCCAGCATGGACTCGCGCAGCCCGGCGGCCAGGTCGGGGCGGTGGTGGGTGAGCAGCCCGCGCCACAGCAGCCAGCTGGTGTTCAGCCAGCTCGGGCCGCGCCAGTAGCGCAGCGGCTCGAAGTCCGGCGCGGTGCGGTCGTAGGCGGGCAGCGGGCGGTCCATCCGGGCGGCGAGGCCGAACCGGGGTGAGCCCGCCTCGGCGAGCACGGCCTGTACCTGGCGGGCCGGCAGGTCGGGCAGGACGAGCGGCATCAGCCCGAGCACCGTGCGGGCCGGGATCAGCCGGTCGGCGCGTACGTCCCGGGGATGGAAGGTGCCGGTGGCCGGGTCGTACAGCCGGTCGACCAGGGCCTCGGTGATCCGGGCCGCCCGTTCCCGGTGCGGCCCCGGGTCGGCGCCGACCACGGTGGCGATCCGGGCCAGCGCGTGCTCGGCCAGCCCGAGCGCCGCGTTGACCAGCGGGCACTCCACCAGGAACGGGTGCCGGCCGAGCAGCCCGTCGTCCCGGTAGCGGCCCGCCCGGTAGGCGTCGACGAGCGCCACGTAGCGCGCGTAGTCCAGGTCCGTGGGGCGGTGCGCCGCGTCGGCGTGCGCGGTGTCGTGCCGGCGGTACGCCCGCATGATGTCGGCGTCGGCGGGCACCGCGGCCAGCGGGGCGTCCCAGGCGG
Source organism: Micromonospora sp. NPDC047738 (assembly GCF_040642675.1). NCBI lineage: Bacteria > Bacillati > Actinomycetota > Actinomycetes > Micromonosporales > Micromonosporaceae > Micromonospora > Micromonospora sp. NPDC047738. The sequence continues at coordinate 10,777 of NZ_JBEYSO010000038.1, read as the reverse complement.
GACTGTTGTCGAGCCCGGACTCCCACGGGTGGACCACGGCGGCCAGCCCGGCGCCGCCGACGTCGCGCCGCCCGGTCAGGTAGCGCTGCTGCGCGACCAGCCGCGGGTAGAGCTCACGCAGCGCCCGCACCGACACCTCGGAGGGGGCACGGCGGTGCACCAGCCAGGCGGCGGGGGCGTGCACCGGCGGCTGGACGATCCCGGAGGTGGCCGCGGCGGGGGCGCCGTCGGCGCGGGTCGAGTCCCAGAACTCCGGTCCGGGGAAGTACGAGCCGGCCCGCAGCGCGGGGTTGAAGACGATGTGCGGCACCCGCCCGTCGGCCCACTGCGCGGCGAGAAGGGTGCGCAGCTCCCGCCAGGCCCGGTCCGGGCGGAAGTGGGCCAGCCCGACCGCGATGAACGCCGAGTCCCAGCTCCACTGGTGCGGATAGAGGGTGCGCGACGGCACCGTGTGGTCGTGTTCCCAGTTGGCGTCGAGGGTGGTGATCGCCAGCCGGCGCAGCGCGGCGGCACGTTCCGCACCGGACACCCGAGCCGACGGATCCCCCACGCGCAACTCAGCAGGTGTTCCGGCACTCATGCGGCCACCTCGCTCCGCTCGGCAGCCCCATGAGACTCCCCGGCACTGCGCCCGATGATTCGCTCACTGCGCTCGCTCATGCGGCGGCCTGCCGGGGGCGGGCCCGGGCGAGCACGGCGGCCGCCTGGCGCAGGGCGGCGACGGGCTCGCCGCGCAGCCGGCACTCGACGGCCAGCCAGCCGGCGTAGCCGAGGTCGTCGAGGGTACGCAGCAGCGCCGGCCAGTCCAGGTGGCCGGCGCCGGGCTGGTACCGGTTGGAGTCGCTGACCTGCACGTGCCCCAGGTATGGCGCGGCCGCGCGCAGCGCCGCGGGCACGTCGTCCTCCTCGATGTTCATGTGGAAGGTGTCGGCGACCACGCGCACCGAGGGCAGGCCGACCGCCCGGCACAGGGCGACCGCCTCGTCGAGGCGGTTGACCATGTGGTCCTCGTACCGGTTGAGGGGTTCCAGGAAGAGGGTGACCCCCTCGGCGCGGGCGTGCTCGCCCAGCTCGCCCAGGGCGTCGACGAGCACCTGCCGGTCGCCGTCGGGCGAGCGGGGCGGCTCGAACGGCGGCAGCCGGCGGGAGAACATCCCCCAGGCGGCGGGGGTCATCGCGCCGATCCCGCCGATCTCGGCGATCACCGAGAGCTGGGAGCGGAGGTTGCGCACCGCGTCCCCGGCCCGCTCCGGGTCGAAGTCACCGATGAAGTGGTCCATCTCGACGCAGACGGTGGGCAGCACCACGCCGTCGGCGCGGGCCCGGCGCAGCTCGGGCAGCCGCCGGGCGAATGCCAGCTCGCCGCGGCCGCGCAGCTCGATGCCCTGGTAGCCGAGCGAGACGGCGAGGGCGTACTTGTCGGACAGGCTGGCGCCGGGGAGCAGCTGCTCCTGGCAGGCGAGTCGAATTGCCATCAGAACCTCAGCACGACTTGGAGGACGGCATCGTCACCGCGGTCGAGCAACGCCAGCGCGTCGGCCACCGCGCCCGCGTCGACGACGTGGCTCACCAGCGGCAGCGGGTCGACGCTGCCCTCGGCCACCAGATCCATGAAGGTGCGGGCGATCCTGGGCCCGGTCCACCGGCCGGCCGTGCCGGGCGCCGGGGTGGGCCCGGAGACCTGGGCCGCCACCAACTGGATCCGGTTGTGGTGGAACTCCTCGCCGAGCCCCAGCCCGTGGGCGTACCCCTGGTAGAAGCCGGCGGCCACGACGCGGCCGGCGTGGGTGGTGGCGCGGATGGCCTCGTGCAGCGCCGGGTACGACCCGGACAGCTCCAGGCAGACGTCCGCGCCGCGGCCGTCGGTGGCCGCGTGCAGCACGGCGGCGGCCGAGTCGACGGCGACGTCGACCACCCGGCGGGCGCCGAACGCGGTGGCGTGCGCCAGCCGGGCCGGCACCCGGTCGACCGCGACGACCCGGGCCCCGGACAGGACGGCGAGCCGGGTGCCGAGCAGCCCGATCACCCCCTGCCCGAAGACCCCGACCCAGTCGCCGAGGTGCAGGTCGCCCGCGAGCACGGCGGTCAGCGCGATGGCGCCCGGGCGGGCGAAGACCGCGGCGAGCGGGTCGAGGCCGGGGGCGAGCGGGGTGACCGTGGCGGCCGCCACCACCGCCTCGGCCCGGTGCCCCCAGATGCCCCAGACGAGCTGGCCGGGCCGGCGGTCGGCGACGTCCGGGGCCACCTCGACCACCTCGCCGACCTCCTCGTAGCCGAAGCCGACCACCGGGTACGCCGGCGCGGCCTGCCGAGGCACGAACATGCGGGTGGCGTCGTCCCAGTCCTTGCTGAGCCGGGGGTTGCTGCCCCGGTAGAGGGTCAGCTCGGTGCCGGCGGAGATGCCGGAGTAGCGGGTGCGGACGCGGACCTGGCCGGCGCCGAGCGGGTCCGGGGGGCAGGGCTCCAGGCTGACGCGTCGGGGCCCGGCCAGAGAGACAACCCAGTTGGCCATGGCGTCGCTCCGAGGGAAGTGCCGGCCCCGATTCTAACCGAAAAAATCGGCATATGTGGTTCGATTGATCAATCGATGGGTATTGAAGGCACGCTGTGCTCTTTCGAGAGGAGTGCCACCGATGCCATCACCCTCGAGGCGGCTGCTGGCCACCAGTCTGATCCTGGCACTTGCCGGAACCGGGCTGCTGGCCTGCAGCGACGACCAGCAGAAAGACGACAGTTCCCGGCTGACCGTGTGGAGTCTGGAGGACGTCGCCGACCGGGTCAACGCGACCAAGGCGATCATCGCCGACTACACCGCGAAGACCGGGGTCAAGGTGGACCTGGTCACCGTCAACGAGGACCAGTTCCCCTCCCTCATCGCCTCCAGCGCCGCCGCCGGCGAGCTGCCCGACGTGGTCGGGTCGCTCCCGCTGGCCGGCGTCCGGACCCTCGCCGGCAACGAGCTGCTGCACCTGGACGCCAACGCGGCGATCGTCGACAAGCTGGGTCGGGACACCTTCTCGCCGCGCGCACTGGAGCTGACCGCCGAGGACGGCACACAGCTCGCCGTCCCCAGCGACGGGTGGGGGCAGCTGCTGATCTACCGCAAGGACCTGTTCGCCGCCGCTGGCCTGCCCGCCCCCGACACGTACGAGAAGATCGCCGCCGCGGCGGCGAAGCTGAACACCGGCGGCGTCGCCGGCATCACCGCGGCCACCGCCCCCGGTGACGTGTTCACCCAGCAGACCTTCGAGCACCTGGCGCTGGCCAACAACTGCCAGCTCATCGACGACTCGGGCGCGGTGCAGCTGGACTCCCCGGAGTGCGTCGAGGCGTTCCGCTTCTACGGCGAGCTGATGCGCGACCACTCGGTCAAGGGCGCGCAGGACGTGGACACCACCCGGGCCACCTACTTCGCCGGCAAGGCGGCCATGCTGATCTGGTCGCCGTTCATCCTCGACGAGCTGGCCGGGCTGCGCAACGACGCCAAGCCGACCTGCCCGCAGTGCCAGCGGGACCCGGCGTTCCTGGCGAAGAACAGCGGCTTCGTCACCGCGATCAAGGGCCCGAACGGCAGGGAGCCGGCCCAGTACGGCGAGATCAGCTCGTGGGCCGTGCTCGACGGCGCGGCCGACCCCGCGAAGTCCTTCGTGGAGTACATGCTCTCCGACGGCTACCCGCGCTGGTTCGGGATGTCCCCCGAGGGCCGCTTCCCCGTCCGCAAGGGCACCGGCGACGACAAGGAGAAGTTCCTCACCGCCTGGAACACCAGCCAGGCCGGCGTGGACACCAAGAAGCCACTGGCGCAGGTGTACGGCGAGGACGTGCTGGCCACCCTGCGCCGCAGCCCGGACACCTTCGAGCGCTGGGGGCTCACCCAGGGCCAGGGCAAGCTGGTCGGGGCGATCCTCGGTGAACTGCCCGTGCCGAAGGCCCTCGCCGACGTGGTCGCCGGGAAGTCCGACCCGGCCGGTGCCGCCAGGCGGGCGAAGAAGGACGTCGAGGCGATCAAGGCGGGCGTCAATTGACCACCACCGCACCGGAGGCCGGCCGCTCCCCCACCCGGGAGCGGCCCCGCCCCGGCCGACGCCCGCTCACCCTGCGCCGCCGCGAGTCCCGCGCCGGGCTCGCGCTGGTCACCCCGACGCTGCTCGTCGTGGTGGCGGTGATCGGCATCCCCATCGTCTGGACGATCGTCCTGGCCTTCCAGCGGGTACGCCTGGCCACCCTGCGCAAGACCGGCCTGTTCGGCGAGCTGACGCTGGACAACTTCGACCGGGTGCTGCACACCCCCGGCTTCGCCGGGACGCTCTGGACCACGCTGGTCTACAGCGTCGGCGGCACCGCCGGGTCGATCCTGGTCGGGCTCGTCGCGGCGCTGGTGGTCCGCCGCCCGTTCCGGGGCCGCACCGTGGTCCGGGCGTCCATGCTGCTGCCGTACGTGGCGCCGGTGGTCGCGATGACCTTCGTCTGGCAGGTGATGCTCGACCCACAGCTCGGCATCGTCAACGACTGGGGACGGCGGTTCCTCGGCTGGGACACGCCGATCCCGTTCCTCTCCCAGGACTCCACCGCGCTCTGGACGGTCATCGCGTTCGAGGCGTGGCGCTACTTCCCGTTCGCCTTCCTGTTCCTGCTGGCCCGGCTGCAGGCCGTACCCGGTGAGCTAGAGGAGGCGGCCCGGGTCGACGGGGCCACCCCGACCCAGCGGTTCCGGCACATCCTGCTGCCACAGCTGTTGCCGGTGATCGCGCTGCTGGGGGTGCTGCGGTTCATCATGACGTTCAACAAGTTCGACGACGTCTACCTGCTCACCGGCGGCTCGGCCGGCACCGAGGTGGTCAGCGTCCGGGTCTACCAGTTCCTCACCGCGCGTACCGACATCGGCGCCGCGGCGGCGCAGGCGGTCGTGCTGGCCGTGGTGCTGATCGTCTTCGTCGCGATCTACCTGCGCTTCTTCGCCCGGCGAGGGGAGGCGTGATGGACCGGGACCGGATCGAGACGGTCAGCCTGCGCTGGCTGCGCCGGCTGGTGATCGCCGGCTTCCTGCTGGTCACCCTGCTGCCGTTCTGGTACATGCTGGTGCTCTCGGTACGCCCCATCGAGCGGCTGCTGCTCGACCCGGGTTCGCTGCTGGTGCCGGCCGGCGAGCTGACCGTCGCCACGTACGTCGAGGTGCTCAAGGCCACCGAGGACGGCGGGCAGGGCTTCCTCGCGTTCATCCGCAACAGCGGCCTCGTCGCGCTGGCCGCCACGGCGCTCACCCTGCTGGTCGCCATCCCCGGCGCGTACGCCGTGTCCCGGCTGCGGTTCTTCGGCCGGCGGCAGGTCCACGCGCTCTTCCTCGCGGTGTACCTGTTCCCGTCGATCGTCATCGCGATCCCGCTGTTCGTGGTCTTCACCCGGGCCGGGCTGCGCGGGTCGCTGGTGGGGCTGGTGCTGGTCTACCTCTCCCAGACGCTGCCGGTCTCGGTCTACATGCTCAAAAACTATTTCGAGTCCATCCCGGTCAGCCTGGAGGAGTCCGCCGCGATCGACGGGGCCGGTCGGCTCGGCGTCATCCGCCGGGTCAGTCTCCCCCTGTCCGCGCCGTCGGTCATGGCGGTCGCCCTGTACGACTTCATGATCGCCTGGAACGAGTTCCTGTTCGCGCTGCTCTTCCTCGTCGACCGGCCGAACCGGTGGACCGTGTCGCTGGGCCTGTCGCTGCTCTCCGACGGGGTCGAGGTCCCGAAGACCGTGCTGATGGCCGGGTCGGTGATCCTCACCCTGCCCATCGTGGTGCTCTTCTTCGCCAGCGAGCGGCTGCTCACCGAGGGGCTCACCAGCGGCGCCGAGAAGGGCTGACCGTCCCGCCGCCGGGCGCCCGGATCTCACCCCCGCGCCTGGCGGCACCGCCCTTCCCGCCCGGATCATCCGATTCTCGGCCTGTTCCCGGAAAGCGCTGGCCAGCCGGGCGATAGTGGCCACTCTCTCGGTGAATCTGTGCCCTGCCGGGGCCGCTCACGAGATCAGTTACCGTGGCGGCATGGGCAAGCCGACCCGCTGGGTGACCGACACCCAGCCCGGACACTCGCAGTGGTACATCGACCGGTTCCGCCGGCTCGCGGCCGAAGGGGCGGATCTGGCCGGTGAGGCGCGGCTGCTGGACGCGCTGGTCCCGCCGCACGCCCGCATCCTGGACGCCGGCAGCGGCACCGGCCGGGTCGGCGCCGCACTCGCCGCCCGCGGCCACCGCGTCGTCGGGGTGGACGCCGACCCGGCGCTGATCGAGGCGGCCCAGGCTGACTACCCCGGGCCGCGCTGGCTGGTCGGCGACCTCGCCGAACTGGACCTGGCCGAGCAGGGCGAGCCGGAGCCGTTCGACGCCGCCCTGTGTGCGGGCAACGTGATGACGTTCGTCGCGCCCGGCACCGAGCGGGCAGTGCTGAGCCGGATCGCGGCCCACGTCCACCCGGACGGGCTCGTGGTGGTCGGCTTCGGCACCGACCGCGGCTATCCGCTCGCCGACTTCGACGACGACGCGGTGGCGTCCGGGCTCCGGCTGGAGCACCGCTTCGCCACCTGGGACCTGCGTCGGTGGCAGGAGGACGCCGACTTCGCGGTCAGCGTCCTTCGCCGCCCCGCCGGCTGATCCATTTGCCCCTATGCTGCCGGGATGTCCGACGACCCGGTACCCCCGGCCGCTCCGGCCCGCCTTGTCCGCCCGCGAAAGGCCCTCCGCCTCGTTGCGGCTGGGCTGCTGGTCGGACTGGTGACGCTCGGTGTCGCGGTGGCGGCAGCCCTGGCTCTCGCCAAGCTCGCCGAGCGGGAGCCGGCATCCTGCGCCGAGGATGCGCCGTGCCTGCCCGACCTCGGGCCCGTGATCCTCGCCATCCTGTCCGTGCCGGTCCTGATGGCCGTCGTCGGCCCACTGGCCGCGCGGATCCTGCGGCTGCCCGCACCAGGGCTGTTCGCGATGCCGGTGATCTGGGCCGTGGTGGTCGCGTGCGTGTTGCTGGGGCCGGCGGACCGGCGGCAGCACTGGCCGTTCGACAGCCCCGTCGGGCTAGGGTTCACCTTCCTGCTGCCCTACGCCGGGCTGGCGCTGTGGGCGGGCCACCGCCGGGGCGGCACCTCGCCCGACACCAGCGCCGGCCGATCGGGCTGATCATCAGGCCGGGGCCGCGGCCGGGTCGAGCGGGCCGCCGGCCGGCACCAGGCTGACCAGGCTGGCGGGCGGACGCCGGCGTAGCGGCGCCGGACGCGGCGACGGACTCGACCACCGCGCCGCGCCCCGGTTCGACCACCAGGTGGTCGCCAAGGCCCTTCGCCCGGTCGGCGTACCCGGGGCGGCCGAGAGGTCCGGCGGGGTGGCGCCCACCCGCACGTCGCGTACGCCGGTGTCGTCGCCGACCGGGGCGCAGAGCGCCCCGCCGTCCATGGCGGCCAGCCGGGGCGGCACCGCCGGCGGGGCGGTGGGCCCGACGGGCACCCGGTCGCGGAGCTTGGGCAGGGCGGCGAAGCGGCCGAGGGTGATCGGCTTCGGGGCGCCCTGGCCGGTGCCGGCGAGCAGCAGGGCGGCCGGGAGTTCGGTGACTCCGGCCAGCCGTCCCGCTCGGCCACCGCGTACTGCCGGCCGCCGCCGGAGTTCCGGACGAGGTAGACGTCGCCGACGGTGGCGCCGGCGACCCGGTCGGAGATCGCACCGAGGCCGGGTACCGAGGGCGGGGCCCGGTCGGCGCCGGCCGGCACGGCGTGCAGCAGCGCCGGGGCCACCGGCACGGCCCCCGTTCCCGGGTCGCGGCAAGCGCGGCCAGCACCCGGTCGGTGTCGCGGAGCAGGTAGCGCCGGTCGTGCCAGAGCAGGTGCAGCCGCACCGACGGCGAGCCGCCGCTGCAGCAGCTCGCCCGCACGGCGATGAAGCGGCACATGAACTCACGCGGCCGCTGACCCCTTCGCTCGTTCGAGGGCTCGGTTGGGTGCGGCACTGGGGACTCGTTTGGGGGTGTTCACGAGACGAGACCCCACACGAGCCCCCTCCATCCGGCCTGTCAGGCGCCTGACCTGCCCAAACCCGGCCGACAACAGCACCGAACGCAAGATCAATTCATCCAGACTCCCTACGGGATTCTCTCTCCAGGGGTGAAACACACCTATGCCGCCACCGCGCTCTGCTGGCCTGCTAACCATCTACCCGCACATCATCACCGCGACCGCCTGCTGCTCCAACTGCTCGACTACCACCAGGGCCTCACCACCGACCAAATCCACCACATCGTGTTCCACGCCCGCCGGACCTGCCAGATCCGGCTCGGCGAATTGGCCGCCCTGGGCCTGCTGGACCGGTTCCGGTTCGCCCGCGACGGCGGCGGCACTGGACCCTCGGCCACAACGGGCGCCGGTTCCAAGCCGCCGCCGACAACCGGCCCGAGTCCACCGTGCGCGCGAGCCGCCAGAGGGTGCAGCGGCTGTCGGCCAACCCGCACCTGACACACCTGCTCACCGCCAACGAGTTCTTCGTCCGGCTCACCGCACACGCCCGCCAGCACGGCGAAGCCCGGTTCGACCGGTGGTGGTCCGAGTCGACGACCACCAAGCAGTTCCGGACCATCACCGCCGACGGGCACGGCCTGTGGAGCGTCGGCGACACCTCGTGCGGTTTTGGTCGGAGGCCGACGCCGGCACCGAACCCCTGGTCCGGATGGTGGCCAAGCTCGACCGGTACGCCCCACTCCCCCACCGCGGCGGACCCCGCCGCCCGGTGCTGTTCTGGGCTCGGCAGCGAGCAACGCGAGGAACACCTTCACCGGCTCCTGCGCAGCTGGCGCGGCGATGCCCCATTCGCGACCGCCACCCACGCCACCGACCCCGCCGCAGCGGTCTGGTTCGCTGGCGGCGCCACCTGCCGGATCCGGCTCGCCGAGTTGCCCAGCGACCACGGCCAGCCCGTGGCGGACAACCCGAACTACGACGACGGCGTATTCGTGCTCTGACAAGCCCTGACGAATCCTGTCAGCCCAGGTCAGAGGCATGGTCGTGATTCCTGACAGGAGCGGTGCTGTCAGGTCACGAAGGTACGGTGAAGATTGCTTTCTTTCCCCCTCCCGCCGATCGTCGCCCGGTCGTCTGGGATCTCGCGATGCAACGCCGACGCCCGCTCCCAGCGGCCCTGGACCCGCAGGCCGAGCCACAGCCGGGCCGCCCGACCGAGCCCCCGGAGCCTGTGGAAAACCGGGCGGAAGCTGACTTCCCCCCGGCCGGGGACCGGGGGGAAGTGCAGTACCAGACGGCCGGAAGTGTGGTACCGAACGGCCGGAAGCGTGCTTCCGCCGAACCGTCCTTAACCGTCAATAACCAACAGGGCCCGCGCGCGCTTCGCGGCGCAGCCCTCCCCCCTCACCCGCCGCCGCGCATGCACACGCCACCGGGGCTCTCCAGCCGGCAACTGTGGCCCCTGTCGGTCTGAAGCCCTCGCTCGTGACCGACCGCCGCCTACGCCCTCGCCGCTGTCCTCCTCGGCGGGCCCACCGTCTTGGCCGCCTCCCATCGCCGATGCTGGCCACCTGGTCGACAGGCACCGAGGAGGCCGAGCCCGATCATCCGCGCCGCCGGCCGCGGCGATGCCAGTCCCGCCGCCGTCCGGTCCGAAGACGCCCCGGCCGGCTGGTCGCCCGAGACCGGGGCCGTGGCCGGGTCTGTCTTCTGGCCGGTCGCCCTGTTCGTGGCCGTGGAGATCCTGGCCCGAACCGCACGGCCGCCCGGCCGCCGATGGGCCGCCCTCCGGTTCGGTGGCCTCCTCCCAGTGGCAGCCGTGGTCGCCCTCGTCTCCTACCGACACCTGTCCGGCCCTCCTCGGCCACGCCATGGGTCGGGCCGGGCAGCGCGCGTGAGACCCAGGCCGGCCGGCTGGCGGCATCGGCGACCAGTCACGGTTCCTCGATTTCCATGCCCCTCGTGGTGGTCACACGGTAGGAGTTGGTGTGGCGGGAGGGCCAGCCGAGGAACCGGTCGAACATGTCAGCGGCGCTGCCCGTCTCGCTGGGGTTGAGCCGGTGCAGATCGTCGATCGCGTCGTGCAGGCAACTGGCCAGGTAGAGGAACAGGCTCACCGGGCTGCCGTGGTACTCGGCGAGGAGAGCGAGTTTCGCCGCCCCACAGGGCCACGGCTGCCCGCACCGGCGACACAGCCACAGCGGGCGCAGCGGCAGATGCTCCACAGGCTTCTCCGCTATTGGATGCCCCAAGACGCGGCGCTGCTTCCCCATCATCGGCGATCGCCTTTTGGGGCCTGCTGCTCAAAGAGCCGACGCCATACATGGGTGAGCAACGGCGGATCAGCGGGCCGCGTCTGGTGCCTCGCGGGAACGTGCGCAAGGGTTTCAGATCGCCAGGACTGGTCGTTCCTCGCGTTACGCGAGATGTACACGGTCATGCCGGCACCTCCATCCGAGTCGGTGAGCGGTGGGCTCGCCGGAGGAAAGGCGAGCCCACCGCCGCACCGCGGCGGCTGGGAGCAATCCGCCGGTCACCCACCCACGCAGCCCTCTTGGCAGTACGCAGGCGGGGCATCACCCGTACGTGAGCGGACATGCGGCGCGGCGGCAGCAACCCATGCGTGAGGCTGGCCTGCTCGGCAACTGCCTCGGATCGCCCTAGCTCTTCGGAACCCACCGCGCACCCCCACTCGAAAGTCGGGCTTAGGACGCGTCTCATTTGGATGGTCGTTGGCCTGGGGCATGATCTGCTCCCGTGGACGAGGCCATGATCCGCACGTGGGCGCCGGATGATCTCTGGGAGA
>NZ_JBEYSO010000037.1:0-54393 GCF_040642675.1 Micromonospora sp. NPDC047738 | reverse complement strand
GGCACCACCACCGACACCGACGGCAACACCCACTCCTTCGAAGGCGGCCACTACATCAGCGTCGTCGGCTACCACGACAACGGCAAGACCGTCACGATCGCCGACTCCGCCAACCCCAACACCGCCTCCTACCGGATCAGCGTCGACAACCTCGCCGACTGGATCGCCACCCGCGGCTACTCGGCCTCCTGACACAAGAGACAACCCGAAGGGCCGGCCCCACCAAAGGGGCCGGCCCTTCGACACACCCAGAAACGGCCGACCCCCAACCAGGGGCCGGCCGTTCGGCGTCTCCCGATGCCGGCCAGTCGAACCGGTGGCGGCGGCGTGTGGCGGTCAGGCAGGTGCGTCGGCCTCGGCGAGTACGGCGAGGATCTGCTCGCCGTACTTCGCGAGCTTGTTCTCGCCGACGCCGTTGATCCGGGACAGCTCGGTCAGCGAGGCCGGCGCCTCGGTGGCGATCTGGCGCAGGGTCGCGTCGTGGAAGATGACGTACGCGGGCACGCCCTGCTCCTTGGCGGTGGCCGCCCGCCAGGCCCGCAGCCGCTCGAACACCGGGGCCGCGGCGGGGGTGAGGTCGGCGACGACGGTGGCCGCGCCCCGCGGTTTCGCCGACCGGGCGGACACCGGCTTCTCCGGCTCCCGCCGCATGGTGACCGTACGCCGGCGGCCCAGCACCTCGGCGCTCGCCTCGGTCAGGGCGAGGGTGCCGTAGTCGCCCTCGACGGCGAGCAGGCCCTCGGCGAGCAGTTGCCGCACCACGCCCCGCCACTCCGCCTCGCGCAGCTCGGTGCCGATGCCGAAGGTGGTCAACGAGTCGTGGCCGTACTGGTCGATCTTGTCGGTGCGTTTGCCGAGCAGGATGTCCACGCAGTGCCCGGCGCCGAACCGCTGGTTGCGTTCCCGGTCCAGCCGGTAGACGGTGGAGAGCAGCTTCTGCGCGGCGACCGTGCCGTCCCAGGACTCCGGTGGTTCGAGGCAGGTGTCGCAGTTGCCGCAGCCGCCCGCGCCGGTCTCGCCGAAATACTCGAGGAGCTGCGCCCGGCGGCAGCGGACCGTCTCGCAGAGGGCCAGCATCGCGTCCAGGTGGGCGGCGAGGTTGCGCCGGTGCGCCAGGTCGCCCTCGGAGGTCTCGATCATCTTGCGCTGCTGGACCACGTCCTGGAGCCCGTACGCCAGCCAGGCCGTCGACGGCAGGCCGTCCCGCCCGGCCCGGCCGGTCTCCTGGTAGTAGCCCTCGACCGACTTCGGCAGGTCGAGGTGGGCGACGAAGCGTACGTCCGGCTTGTCGATGCCCATCCCGAACGCGATGGTGGCGACCATGACCAGCCCGTCCTCGCGCAGGAAGCGCTGCTGGTTGGCGGCCCGGGTCCGGGCGTCCAGCCCGGCGTGGTACGGCAGGGCCGGGATCCCGTTCGCCACCAGGAACTCGGCCGTCTTCTCCACCGACGCACGGGACAGGCAGTAGACGATGCCCGCGTCGCCCGGGTGCTCGTCGCGCAGCAGGCTCAGCAGCTGCCTGCGCGGCTCCCGCTTGGGCACGATCCGGTACTGGATGTTGGGCCGATCGAAGCTGGCCACGAAGTGTCGGGCGTCGGTGAGCTGGAGCCGGGTGGCGATCTCCGTACGGGTGGCCTTGGTCGCGGTGGCGGTGAGCGCGATCCGCGGCACCCCCGGCCAGTGCTCGTGCAGCATCGAGAGGTTGAGGTAGTCGGGGCGGAAGTCGTGCCCCCACTGGGAGACGCAGTGCGCCTCGTCGATGGCGAACAGCCCGATCCGGCCCCGCTCCAGCAGGCCGACCGTGGCGCGGCCGGCCAGGGCTTCCGGGGCGAGGTAGAGCAGGTCCAGCTCGCCGGCGAGGAAGGCGCTCTCCACCCGCCGCCGCTCCGCCGGCTCCTGGGTCGAGTTGAGGAACCCGGCGCGGACGCCGACGGCGGTGAGCGCGTCGACCTGGTCCTGCATGAGGGCGATCAGTGGCGAGACGACCACCGCGACCCCGTCCCGGACCAGCGCGGGGATCTGGTAGCAGAGCGACTTGCCGCCCCCGGTCGGCATCAGCACCAGCGCGTCTCCGCCGGCCACCACGTGCTCGACGACCTCCTGCTGGAAGCCTCGGAAGGCGTCGTAGCCGAACACCCGGCGCAACACCCGCAGCGCGTCCTCGGTCCGCTCATCGGTGGGGGAGACCATCCGCGCAGTCTACGAGCGGCCTCCGACAGCGGCCCGCTCCGGCGAGCGCGTCGCGGGGTCCGCGGGGCCCGGCCGGCCCGGGCCACGTCGGGCCGGCTCGGTCGGGCGGCCAGGGTGGGCACACTCACCGGTGGCGCGCGAGCGGTCACCGACCGTCAGCAGTGGCTGACGGTGTCGGAAGTGCGACCGTCTCCGGCGGGACCTGGGGAAACCGATACCGAGACGACGACAAACCGGACAAGTAGCTGTTCCGGTCGTCACCCCGTGGAATCCCGGGCCGGGTCGCAGCCGTTAGAGTCGCTGACTGACCACGCGCGGCCGAGCGGCCGCGGCGCCACGGCTTGGGGGTAACGGGTGAGCGAGGCGCGGACGCCGGGAGACCTGGTGCCGACAGGTACGGAGACAGCCCTCGGACGGCCGGCGCCGGCCGAGGTGGACACCACCCTGGTGGTGGTGACCGGCCTTTCCGGCGGTGGCCGCAGCACGGTGGCCCGGGCGCTGGAGAACGTGGGCTACTACGTGGTCGACAACCTGCCCCAGGCGCTCATGCTGGACATGGCCGAGCTGGCCTTCAAGGCCGGCGGCGCGGCCCGGCGTACGGCCATGGTGCTGGACGTCCGCTCCCGCGCCTTCTCCACCGACCTGGCCGGCGCGATCCGGGAGCTGCGGGAGCGTGGCTTCCAGCCCCGGGTGGTCTTCGTCGACGCCGACGACGAGGTGCTGATCCGCCGGTTCGAGAGCGTCCGGCGCTCGCACCCGCTGCAGGGTGACGGGCGGCTGGCCGACGGCATCGCCGTCGAGCGCGCGCTGCTGGAGGAGGCCCGGGACCAGGCCGACGTGATCATCGACACCAGCCATCTGAACGTCAACCAGCTCCGGCGCCGGGTCGAGGAGCTGTTCGGCGGGGAGGACTCCCGTCGACTGCGGATCACCGTGCTCTCCTTCGGGTTCAAGTACGGCCTTCCCCCGGACGCCGACTTCGTGATGGACGCCCGGTTCCTGCCCAACCCGTACTGGGTGTCGGAGCTGCGCGAGCACACCGGGCGCGAGGAGGCGGTCAGCGCGTACGTGCTGGGCCAGGAGGGCGCGGAAGCCTTCGTGACCGGCTACGCCGATCTGGTCAACGCCACCACCGCCGGCTTCGAGCGGGAGGGCAAGCGCTACCTGACCGTGGCGGTCGGCTGCACCGGCGGCAAGCACCGCAGCGTCGCGATCGCCGAGGAGTTGGCCGCCCGGCTGCGTCAGTCCGGCATCGCCGCCCACGCGCAGCACCGGGACCTGGGGCGGGAATGATCCCGACCAGGGTGGTCGCCTTCGGCGGCGGGCACGGGCTCTCGGCGTCCCTGCGGGCGCTGCGGCACTGCGTACCCGAGCTGGACCTGGACATCACCGCGGTGGTCACCGTCGGCGACGACGGCGGCTCGAGCGGCCGGCTGCGGGCCGAGCGCGGCGGGCTGCCGCCGGGAGACCTGCGGCAGGCGCTGGTCGCGCTGGCCGGCGATCACCCGGCCACCCGGCGCAGCGCGGCGCTCTTCCAGCACCGCTTCGCCGCCGGCGACGGCGCGGGAGCGGGCGATTCGCTGGCCGGGCACGCGGTCGGCAACCTGCTGCTCAACGGGTTGACGGAGCTGCTCGGCGATCCGGTGGCCGCGCTCGACCACGCCGGTGCGATGCTCGGCGCGGTGGGCCGGGTGCTGCCGATGTCCTGCCAGCCGGTCGACATCGAGGCCCGGGTGCGCGGCGCCGATCCGGGCCACCCCGACGAGGTACGCACGGTGCGCGGCCAGCATCAGGTGGCGGTCACCTCCGGCCGGGTCGAGTCGCTGCGGCTCACCCCGGCCGCGCCGGCGGCCTGCCCGGAGGCGGTCGCCGCGGTACGCGCGGCCGACTGGCTGATCTTCGGGCCGGGCAGCTGGTACACCAGCGTGCTGCCCCACCTGCTGGTGCCGCAGTTGGCCGACGCGATCGTCTCCAGTCCGGCGCGGCGGCTGGTCACGCTCAACCTGGTGGCGGAGAAGGAGACCCACGGGCTCTCCCTGGCCGACCATCTGGACACCCTGCGGCGCTATCTGCCCGAGCTGAAGGTGGACATGGTGCTGGCGGACTCCACGGCGGTGGGTGACCCCGAGGCGGTTGCGGGTGCGGCAGAATCGCTGGGTGCCCGGCTGGTCCTCGCCCCCGTCGCCGTCCTCGACGGCGCGCCCCGTCATGATCCAGCCGCCCTGGGCGCCGCGCTGGTGCCTGTCCTGGGTGCCGATCGTTAGACACGTACGTAATCAACGGCGACACGCCGGAACCGGTCCGTGAGGGGGCGCACTATGGCGATGACGGCGGCGGTCAAAGACGAGCTGAGTCGGGTCGACGTGCCCAAGCCGTGCTGCCGGCGGGCGGAGATGGCGGCCCTGCTGCGTTTCGCGGGCGGCCTGCACATCGTGTCGGGTCGCGTGGTGGTCGAGGCGGAGCTGGACACCGGCGCGGTCGCCCGGCGGCTGCGGCGGGAGATCGCCGAGGTCTACGGCTACCCGAGCGAGATCCACGTGCTCGCCTCCGGCGGGCTGCGCAAGGGCAGTCACTTCATCGTGCGGGTGGTCAAGGACGGCGAGGCGCTGGCGCGCCAGACCGGTCTGCTGGACGTCCGGGGCCGCCCGGTGCGCGGCCTGCCGCCGCACGTCGTCGCGGCCAACGTCTGCTGCGCGGTCTCCGCGTGGCGGGGCGCCTTCATGGCCCACGGCTCGCTCACCGAGCCGGGCCGCTCCAGCGCGCTGGAGATCACCTGCCCCGGCCCCGAGTCGGCCCTCGCCCTGGTCGGCGCGGCCCGACGGATCGGGATCACCGCCAAGAACCGCGAGGTCCGTGGGGTGGACCGGGTGGTGGTCAAGGACGGGGACTCGATCGCCGCCCTGCTCACCCGCATCGGCGCCCACGCCAGCGTGCTGGCCTGGGAGGAGCGCCGGGTGCGCCGGGAGGTCCGGGCGACCGCCAACCGGCTGGCGAACTTCGACGACGCCAACCTGCGCCGCTCGGCCCGCGCCGCGGTGGCCGCCGCCGCCCGGGTCACCCGGGCCCTGGAGATCCTCGCCGACGACGCCCCGCACCACCTCACCTCCGCCGGAAGGCTGCGGCTGGAGCACCGGCAGGCGTCGCTGGAGGAGCTGGGCGCCCTCGCCGATCCGCCGCTGACCAAGGACGCAATCGCCGGCCGGATCCGCCGGCTCCTCGCGCTGGCCGACAAGCGGGCCCGGGACCTGGGCATCCCGGATACGGAAGCGGCCGTCACGCCGGACATGCTCGTGGTCTGATAGGACGGTGAGGCGTCACCTGCCGGCGGGTTCACCACCCGCCGCAGCGCGATGCGGCACGCTCGGATAAGGTCGCTGCGTACGGCAAGGGGGCCGGCACAGGCACCCCTCGCCGTGCTCACCGCCTCGGGCGGTCAGGTCCTCAGGACCGCGGCGGGGTGGCCGAGATGAACCGTCAACGGCCGGCTCCAACGGTCGGCGCACACACCTCCGCCGGCCCTGTTCTGACGCCGGCGGACCAGAACGCGAGGAGATGGGACCTGTGACCATCCGGGTTGGCATCAACGGCTTCGGCCGGATCGGCCGCAACTTCTTCCGGGCAGTGCTGGCGTCCGGCGCTGACGTCGAGGTCGTGGCGGTCAACGACCTGACCGACAACGCGACGCTCGCCCACCTTGTCAAGTACGACAGCATCCTGGGCCGTCTCCCGCACGAGGTGAAGGCCACCGACGACGAGATCAGCGTGGGCGGTCACACCATCAAGGCGTACGCCGAGAAGGACCCGGCCAAGCTGCCGTGGGGCGAGGCCGGCGTCGACGTCGTCATCGAGTCCACCGGTTTCTTCACCGACGCCACCAAGGCGAAGGCGCACATCGACGGTGGCGCCAAGAAGGTCATCATCTCCGCTCCGGCGAAGAACGAGGACGTCACGGTCGTCATGGGCGTCAACCAGGACCAGTACGACCCGGCCAAGCACACCATCATCTCGAACGCCTCGTGCACCACCAACTGCCTCGCCCCGATGGCGAAGGTGCTGCAGGACACGTTCGGCATCCAGCAGGGTCTGATGACCACCATCCACGCGTACACGCAGGACCAGAACCTGCAGGACGCGCCGCACAAGGACCTGCGCCGGGCCCGGGCCGCCGCGCTCAACATCGTGCCGACCTCGACCGGCGCCGCCAAGGCGATCGGCCTGGTCCTGCCGGAGCTCAAGGGCAAGCTGGACGGCTACGCGCTGCGCGTGCCGATCCCGACCGGCTCGACCACCGACCTGACCGTCACGGTCGGCCGGGAGACCACCGTGGACGAGGTCAACGCCGCGATGAAGGCCGCCGCGAACGGTCCGCTCAAGGGCATCCTGGTCTACAACGAGGACCCGATCGTCTCCGCCGACATCGTCACCGACCCGGCGTCCTGCATCTTCGACGCGCCGCTGACCAAGGTGATCGGCAACCAGGTCAAGGTCGTCGGCTGGTACGACAACGAGTGGGGCTACTCGAACCGCCTGGTCGACCTGGTCAAGCTGGTGGG
The DNA here is from genome assembly GCF_040642675.1 of Micromonospora sp. NPDC047738. Taxonomy (NCBI): domain Bacteria; kingdom Bacillati; phylum Actinomycetota; class Actinomycetes; order Micromonosporales; family Micromonosporaceae; genus Micromonospora; species Micromonospora sp. NPDC047738. Next base: position 47,650 of record NZ_JBEYSO010000037.1, on the reverse strand, counting down.
TAGCTCCCTGTGAGTGCGAGGAGTGAGCTTGCGAGCCCCAGTCGCGAGCGCGAGGAGCGAGCGGAGCGAGCCCCGCAGTCGCGAGCTGAGGCAGGCCCAGTCACGAACGGAGGGCTAGCTCTGTGAGCATCCGCAACCTCGACGACCTGCTCGCCGAGGGGGTGTCGGGTCGGCGCGTGCTGGTGCGCGCCGACCTGAACGTCCCACTCGACAAGCAGACCGGTGAGATCACCGACGACGGCCGGATCCGGGCCGTCCTGCCGACGCTGAGCGCGCTGGTCCAGGCCGGCGCGAAGGTGGTCGTCTGCTCGCACCTGGGCCGCCCGAAGGGCGCGCCGGACCCGCAGTTCAGCCTCCGCCCGGTGGCCGGCCGGCTGGGCGAGCTGCTCGGTGCCCCGGTCCAGTTCGCCGAGGACACCGTCGGCGACTCGGCCCGCGCATGCGTGGAGGGCCTCGCCGACGGTCAGGTCGCCGTGCTCGAGAACCTCCGCTTCAACAAGGGTGAGACGAGCAAGGACGACGCCGAGCGGGGCGCCTTCGCCGACCAGCTCGCCGCCCTCGGCGAGGCGTACGTCGACGACGCCTTCGGCGCGGTGCATCGCAAGCATGCCAGCGTCTACGACGTGCCGGCCCGGCTGCCACACTTCGCCGGCCGGCTGGTGCTGCGCGAGGTGGAGGTGCTCAGCAAGCTGACCGGCGACCCGGAGCGGCCGTACGTGGTGGTGCTGGGCGGCTCCAAGGTCTCCGACAAGCTGGCCGTGATCGAGGCGCTGCTGCCGAAGGTCGACCGGCTGCTCATCGGCGGCGGGATGTGCTTCACCTTCCTCAAGGCCCAGGGCCTGGAGGTGGGCAGCTCGCTGCTGGAGGAGGAGATGGTCGAGACCTGCCGCAACCTGATGGAACGCGAGCCGGGCAAGATCATGCTCCCGGTCGACGTGGTGGCCGCGGTCGCCTTCGCGCCGGACGCCGAGCACCACACGGTCCGGGTGGACGGCATCCCGAACAAGCGGGTCGGGCTCGACATCGGCCCGGAGACCGTGGCCGGGTTCGCCGCCGCCCTCAAGCAGGCGCGGACGGTGTTCTGGAACGGCCCGATGGGCGTGTTCGAGATGGCCGCGTTCGCGAACGGGACCCGCGGGGTTGCCGAGGCGATCGCGAAGTCCGGTGCGTTCAGCGTCGTGGGCGGCGGTGACTCGGCGGCGGCGGTGCGGACGCTCGGGCTCGACGAGTCGGCGTTCGATCACATCTCCACCGGCGGCGGCGCCTCCCTGGAGTATCTGGAGGGCAAGACCCTCCCCGGCATCGCGGCCCTGGAGAAGTGATGGCGAGCCCCACCCGCCGGCCCCTGATGGCCGGCAACTGGAAGATGAACCTGAACCACCTCGAGGCCAACCTGCTGGTGCAGAAGCTGGCCGCGAGCCTCACCGAGAAGCAGCTCACCGAGGTCGAGACGGTGGTCCTGCCGCCCTTCACCGACCTGCGGACCGTGCAGACGGCGGTGGACGGCGACAAGCTGCTGATCGGCTACGGCGCGCAGGACCTGTCGCCGTACCAGTCGGGCGCGTACACCGGGGACATCGCCGGGTCGATGCTCGCCAAGCTGGGCTGCACCTACGTGGTGGTCGGCCACTCGGAGCGGCGGCAGTACCACAACGAGGACGACGCACTGGTCAACGACAAGGTGAACGCCGCGTTGGCCAACGGGCTCACCCCGATCCTCTGTATCGGCGAGGGGCTGGAGGTCCGGGAGCAGCTCCGGCACGTGCCGCACTGCTGCGACCAGCTTGACGGCGCGCTCCGCGGGCTCACCGCGGAGCAGGTCACCAAGGTCGTCGTGGCGTACGAGCCGGTCTGGGCGATCGGTACCGGCAAGACGGCGACCCCGGAGGACGCCCAGGAGGTCTGCGGCGAGGTGCGCAAGCGGCTCGGCGACACCTTCGACGAGGCCACCGCCCAGCAGGTCCGGATCCTCTACGGCGGCTCGGTCAAGGCGTCGAACATCGCCGCGATCATGGCCCAGCCGGACGTGGACGGGGCCCTGATCGGCGGTGCCAGCCTGGACGCCGAGGAATTCGCGCAGATCTGCCGGTTCCCGGAGCACATCGCTCGCTGATAGCTCGCTATCCTTGACGCTGCCCGTCCGCCGGTCGGTGCCGCCGTGCCCGACAGGACGGGCAGTGATCGCAACGAGAGGACAAACCCCCGCCATGCCGATCTGGTTCGCCTACACGATGATCGTGTTGCTGGTCATCACGAGCGTCCTGCTCACGCTGCTGATCCTCCTGCACCGCGGCAAGGGCGGCGGGCTGTCGAGCATGTTCGGCGGCGGCGTCAGCTCCAGCCTGGCCGGCTCCTCGGTCGCCGAGAAGAACCTCGACCGCTACACCGTTCTGGTCGGGATCATCTGGTTTGCGTGCATCGTCGGGATCGGGCTCTGGCTCCGGCTCCAGCTGAGCAGCGGCGCCTGAGTCAGCGCGTCGAGCGTACAATCTGCGCGCGGTCCGTCACGGACCGCGCGCAGTTTGTTTTCCCGCTGCACCGCGTCGCCCGCCGTCCACCCCCGTGCGGCGGTCCCCTCCGACGACAGGAGCAAGCAGCAATGCCCGGTGACAACGTCGTCCGCGGCACCCGGATCGGGTCCGCCCCCGAGCGCTTCGACCAGCGGTACGAGCCGGCCCCGCGCCGGCCGGTCACCTACTGGTGCGGCAACGCTCACGAGGTCCGGTTCCTCATCGCCGCCGACGCGGAGGCGCCGGCGGCGTGGGACTGTCCCCGGTGCGGCCAGCCGGCCGGCCCGGACCCGGGAAACCCGCCGGGCCGGCCGCGTTCGGAGCCCTACAAGAGCCACCTGGCGTACGTGCAGGAGCGGCGTACCCCGGAACAGGGGGAGGCCCTCCTCGCCGAGGCCCTGGCCGCGCTACGCCGCCGCCGGGGCGCCTGACCGCGCCGCCTCGCCCTCCGCCCCCTGAGGGGCCTGATTCAGGGACCGAGTGGCTCTCCGCCGCGGCACAGCCCCTCGTTCCGGGAAGCTGCGCGCAGCGGGCGGCGAGGAGTGCCGCGACGGAGGTTCAGCGGAGGCTGCGCAGCCGGGGCGGCACGTCGGCCGCCGCCGCCCGGTCGAGCAGCCAGAGGGTACGGGACACCCCGTGCACCCCGGCCGCGGGAAGCTGCACCGGCCCGGCCCCGGCGAGGGCCATGCCCACCGCCCGGGCCTTGTCCGCGCCGGCGGCCACCAGCCAGACCTCCTCGGCGGTGTTGATCGCCGGCAGGGTCAGCGTGACCCGCACCGGCGGGGGCTTCGGGCTGCCGCGTACCGCGCTGACCGGCCGGCTGTCGTGGTGCACCGGGTGCTCCGGAAAGACCGACGCCACGTGCCCGTCCTCGCCGACGCCGAGCATCAGCACGTCGAAGTGGGGGAGCGCGGCGGTGCCGGGCCGCGCAGCCCGGGCCAGCTCCTGCGCGTATCCGGCGGCGGCCGCCTCCGGGTCGTTGCCGGCCGGCCCGTCCGAGGCCGGCATCGGATGGATCCGCGCCGGGTTCAGCGGCACCGCGTCCAGCAGCGCCGCCCGGGCCTGCGTCTCGTTGCGTTCCGGGTCGCCGGCCGGCAGGAACCGCTCGTCGCCCCACCAGACGTCGACCCGGGACCAGTCGACGGCGTCCCGAGCGGGTAGCTCCGCCACCGCCCGGTACACCGCCGCGGCGATCCGCCCGCCGGTCAGCACCACCGACGCCTGGCCCCGGTCCGCCTGCGCGTCGAGCAGCTTCACCACCAAGCGGGCCGCCACCGCCTGCGCCAGCAGGTCGGGGTCGGCGTGTACGGCGACACTCGCCTCACTCATCCATCGTGCCTTCGTGCTCCGACCGCCCCATGGCGGTCACCGGTGCTGTCCGGCCGCCGGGCAGCCCCTGCCGCCCGGCGGTCCGTTCACTGGTTGGCGGTCGCGCCGGCGTGCGCGCTGATTCCGGCCTCGGCCCGCTGGGCGGTCGCCGGGTCCTTCCACACGTGCACCCGCTGGGTGGGGCGTTCCTCCAGCCCGGAGATGCCGGCGGTCGCGCCGAGCGCCTCCGCGTACACCTGGTCGGCGTCGAGGCGGCGCAGCTCCTCGGCCAGCTCGTCGCCGAGCGGGCGGCGGACCAGCGGCAGTGTCCGGTCCTGCTGGCCGGTACGCCGGAAGGTCGCCACGTTGTCGTCCCGGGTCAGGGTCAGCTGGTCGCCGTTGGCGCAGCGCAGCTGCACCTCGCGCATCCGCGGGAACTCGTCGGTGCGTACCCAGGCCGGGTCGATGTCGAGCCGCGACGCGAGCCAGCCGCGCATCAGCGCCGCCGTCGGATCGGACCCGGGCCCCACCACGGTCGCCTCGGTGACCTTGGCCTGGGCGGTGTCGAACGCCCCGGCCACCAGGGTGCGCCACGGGGTGATCCGGGTCCAGGCCAGGTCGGTGTCGCCCGGGGCGTAGTCCGCGGCCCGCTGCCGCAGCGCCGCGACCGGGTCGGCGGCCTGCGCCGAGTCGGTGATCCGCCGGTCGGCCACCACGCCGAGGAAGTCGGTCGAGATCTCCTCCGGCGGCTCGCCGTGCCACCAGGTCACCACCGGCACGTCCGGCACCAGCAGCGGCAGCACCACCGACTCGGCGTGCAGGGCGAGCCGGCCGTACATCCGCGTGACCACCGCCTCGCACGGGCCGAGCCGGCCGCCGACGACGATCTCCGCGTCCAGGCGGTTGCGGTCCCGCTCGACGTCGGAGCGGACCACCACGAGCAGCCGGCACGGGTGGGCGGCGGCCGCTATGGTCGCCGCGGCCTCCGCCTCCCGGACCCGCTTCTCGTCCACCACCACGATCAGGCTGAGCGCCATGCCGCTGGCCACCCCGCCCGCGCTGCGCCGCTCGGCGGCGAGCGCCTTGACCACCTCGTTACCGGTGGTGTCCCACAGGCCGATCAACGGAACCTCCCGGTGTGCTCGGTCATGCCCGCCGCCAGGAGCGGTCGTCGCGGGCCAGCATCTCGTCCGCCGCCCGGGGCCCCCACTCGCCGGCCCGGTACGACTCCGGCTTGGTGCCCGCCCAGGCGTGCTCCAACGGGTCGATCACCTGCCAGCTCTGCTCCACCTCGGCGGCGTCCGGGAACAGCGTCCGGTCACCGATCAGCACGTCGAGCACCAGCCGCTCGTACGCCTCGGGGCTGGACTCGGTGAACGCCTCGCCGTACTGGAAGTCCATCGCGATGTCCCGGACCTCCATCGCGGTGCCCGGCACCTTGGAGCCGAACTTCAGCACCACACCCTCGTCCGGTTGCACCCGGACGACGAGCTGGTTGTTGCCGAGCGACTCCACGTCGGCCGGGTTGAACGGCAGGTGCGGCGCCTTCTTGAAGATGATCGCCACCTCGGTGACCCGCCGGGGCAGCCGCTTGCCGGCCCGGATGTAGAACGGCACCCCGGCCCAGCGCCGGTTCTGGATGCCCAGCTTCACCGCCACATACGTCTCGGTGGTGGAGTCCGGCGGGATGTCCTTCTCCTCCAGGTAGCCGACCGCGCGTTCGCCGCCGACCCACCCGGGCAGGTACTGGCCCCGGACGGTGTCCCGGGCCGCGTCCTTCGGCACCGTGATGGCCTTGAGCACCTTCAGCTTCTCGGTCCGGATCTCGTCGGCGTCGAAGCTGGTCGGCTCCTCCATGGCCACCAGGGCGAGGAGCTGGAGCAGGTGGTTCTGCAGCACGTCCCGGGCCGCCCCGGCCGAGTCGTAGAACCCGGCCCGGGTGCCGATGCCGACGTCCTCGGCCATGGTGATCTGCACCGAGTCGACGTACTTGCCGTTCCACAGCGGCTCGAAGAGGTTGTTGGCAAAGCGCAGGGCGAGGATGTTCTGGACGGTCTCCTTGCCCAGGTAGTGGTCGATCCGGAAGACGTCCTGGCGGGTGAAGACGTCGTCGACCAGGTCGTTGAGCGCCTTCGCCGAGGGCAGGTCGTTGCCGAACGGCTTCTCCACCACCACCCGGCGCCAGCCACCCGACTTGGCGTTGTCCGCCATGCCGGTACGGGCGAGCTGCTTGAGCACCACGGGGAAGGCTGCCGGGGGGATGGAGAAGTAGAACGCGGCGTTGCCGTCGATGCCGTGCGAGTCGCGCAGTTCGTCCAGGGTGGTGGCGAGCTGGTCGAACGCGGCGTCGTCGTCGAACGAGCCGCCGACGAACTTGATGTTGCCGGCCAGCCGCGCCCACACCTCCTCCCGCCACGGGGTGCGAGCACCCTTCTTCGCCGCCTCGTAGGCCAGCGACTCGAAGTCGCCGTCGCCCCAGTCACGCCGGGCGAAGCCCAGGACCACGAAACCGGGCGGCAGCAGCCCCCGGTTGGCCAGGTCGTAGACCGCCGGCAACAGCTTCTTGCGGGCCAGGTCACCGGTGACCCCGAAGATCACCAGAGCGCACGGCTCCGGGATCCGCGGCAGCCGCCGGTCCTGCGGGTCGCGCAGCGGGTTCATGCCGCCTCCTCGCTCCGCTGATGTCACGTCAATCATCGTCACGTCCCTGTCCGTCCGGCCGCATCCAGTAGCTGGGCGACGCCCGCCGCCCGCTCGGTCAGGTGCAGTCGCAGCACCGGCCGCCCCCGGCCGGCCAGGGCCTGCCGGTCACCGGCGGCCTGGGCCACCTGCAGCGTCCCGAAGGTGTACGGGCGGCCGGGCACCGGCAGATCATCGTTGACCGCGCCGGTCACCTGAAGGTAGCTCCCGACCGGCCGGCCGCCCTTGTGGTACTGGCCGGTGGAGTGCAGGTAGCGCGGCCCCCACCCGAAGGTCACCGGGCGGCGGGTCGCCCGCGCCAGCACGGGTCGCAGCCCGGCCACCGCCGCGTCCCCACGGCGGTCCAGGTATGCCGTCACCGCCAGGAACCCGTCGTCGCCCAACCCGTCGAGGAGCCGGCGCAGCATCCCGGCCAGGTCGGCCGGCGCGCCGGGCGGGGCGTACACCTCGATGGCGCCCTCGGTGAACGACGGCGTCTCCGCCGGCGGCCCGGCGGCGAGGATGCGCTCGGTGTTCTGCTTGCTCTCGGCGACGTCGGGCTGGTCGAACGGGTCGACCCCGAGCACCACCCCGGCGATCGCGGTGGCGTACTCCCAGGTCAGGAAGTGGGCGCCGAGGGGCCCGTTGACCGCCACGTCCGCGCTGCCGGCACCGGGCGCCACCCCGGGGCCGAGCGCGCCGCCGTAGCTGACGGTGAGCACGTCCGGGCCGGCGGCGCCGGGAGCGTCCGGGGATTCCACCACCACCGGCAGCAGGCCCACGCCGGCCTTGCCGGTCGACTCGGCGAGCAGCTGCTCGGCCCAGTCGCCCAGCCCTTCGACGCCGGTGCCGTCGGAGGTCAGGGCGACCACGTCCCGACCGGTGGTGGCCGCCGCGCCGAGGGCCGCGCCGAGCGCCAGGCCGGGGTTGTCCCGGTCCCGGCCCAGCGACTCGGCGAGCGCGTCGGCGTCGTCGAGCAGGTCGGTCACCGGTACCCCGGCCAGCGCCGCGGGGACCAGCCCGAACGCGGTGAGCGCCGAGTACCGGCCGCCCACCTCGGGGTCGGCGGGGATGGTGACCAGCCCCGCCTCCGCGGCGGTCGCCGCCAGCGGCGAGCCCGGGTCGGTGACCACCACGAAGTGCCGGGCCGCCTCCGCCTCGGTCATCCCGGCGTCCAGGAACGCCTGCCAGTACGCCCGCCGGTGGCTGTCGGTCTCCACGGTCGTGCCGGACTTGCTGGAGATCACCACCACGGTCCGCTCCAGCCGGTCGGCCAGGGCCGCCCGGACCTGCCCGGGGTCGGTGGTGTCCAGCACGGTCAGCGGGCGGCCGAGGGTGCGGGCGATCACCTCGGGCGCGAGCGACGAGCCGCCCATCCCGGCGAGCACCACGTGGTCGAGGTCGGCCAGTTCGTCCGTCAACTCGGCGAGCTGGGGGAGGAGCTCCCGGCTGCGGTGGTGGGTGTCCACCCAGCCGAGGCGTACCCGCGCCGTCGCCTCCGCGTCGGAGCCCCACAGGGTCGGATCCTTTGCGGCGAGCCGGGCGGGGACGTCCCGGGCGACCAGGTCCGCGCGCACCGACGCCGGCGCGGACCGGTCGACCGCGTCCGCGCCGTGCACGGCCAGCCCGGCGGCGATGTCCGCCGGGCCGGCCAGCAGGTCGCTCACGGGGCCACCTCTGGGGTGACGACGGCGTGGCGTGTCCCGGGGCGGCGCCCCGGGACACGTCGCACACCGTTCGTCACGCGTTGCCCCCGGCCCGCTCGGCGGCCGTCGCGCTGCTCTTGGCCGCCTTGCCCGGCCGCCCGGTGCCCTTGGCCGCCTCGGCGAGCGACTTCTTCACCCCGTCGAGCAGTTCCAGCCAGCTCGCCTCGAACTTCTCCACGCCCTCGCGCTCGAGGACGGCGACCACGTCGGCCAGGTCCACCCCGACCGCCTGCAGGTCGCTGAAGACCTTGCGGGCGTCGTCGTAGCAGCCGGTGACGGTGTCACCCCGGACCTCGCCGTGGTCGGCGACGGCGTGGATGGTCGACTCCGGCATGGTGTTCACCGTGCCGGGGGCGATCAGCTCCTCGACGTACATGACGTCCCGGTAGTCCGGGTTCTTCGTCGAGGTGGAGGCCCAGAGCGGGCGCTGCGGGTGCGCGCCGGCGTCGGCGAGGGCCTGCCACCGGTCGGAGGAGAACACCTCGCCGTACCGCTCGTAGGCGAGCCGGGCGTTGGCGATGGCGGCCTTGCCGCGCAGCGCCTTGGCCTGGTCCGAGCCGATCTTCTCCAGCCGCTTGTCCACCTCGCTGTCGACCCGGGAGACGAAGAACGACGCGACCGAGCCGATCTTGGACAGGTCGTGCCCGTTCGCCTTCGCCTGCTCCAGACCGGCCAGGAAGGCCTCCATCACCTGCGAGTACCGGTCCAGACTGAAGATCAGCGTGACGTTGACGCTGATCCCCTGGGCCAGGGTGGCGGTGATCGCCGGCAGGCCCGCCTCGGTGGCCGGGATCTTGATGAAGAGGTTGGGCCGGTCGATCAGCCACCACAGCGCCCCGGCCTCGGCGACGGTCCGCTCCGTCTCGTGGGCCAGCCGCGGGTCCACCTCGATCGAGACCCGGCCGTCGACCCCCGCGCTGGCGTCGTACGCGGGGCGCATCACGTCGCAGGCCCACCGCACGTCGTACGTGGTGAGCATGCGGACCGCCTCTTCGACGTCCACCCCACGGATGGCGAGGTCCTTCAGTTGCCAGTTGTACTCGTCCGCGTCGCTCAGCGCCTTCGCGAAGATGGTCGGGTTCGACGTCACCCCGACCAGGTGCTTCTCCCGGCGGAGCTGGTCCAGCCCGCCGGAGCTCAGTCGTACCCGGGAAAGGTCGTCGAGCCAGATCGCCACACCCATGGCGCTCAGCTCGCCCAGCCGGTCCGTCATGCCGTCCACGCTCCCCTCAGTTGCCGGTTGGGTTACCGGTGATGTCGCCCACCCGGGTCAGTGCCGCGTGCGCGGCGGCCACGATCCGGTCGGGGGTGAACCCGAACTGCTCGAAGAGCACCGTGTGCGGGGCACTCGCCCCGTAGTGCTCCAGGCTCACGCTCTCGCCGCAGTCGCCGACGATCCCGCGCCAGGACATGGCGATACCCGCCTCCACGCTCACCCGTGCCTTTACCCCGCGTGGCAGGACCGACTCCCGGTAGGCCTCGTCCTGCGCGAAGAACCACTCCTGGCAGGGCATGGAGACGACCCGGGTGGGGGTGCCGTCCGCTTCCAGCCGCTCCCGGGCGGTCAGGCAGAGCTGCACCTCGGAGCCGGTGCCGACGAGGATCACCTGCGGCTTGCCGGTCGAGGCGTCGGCCAGCACGTAGCCGCCCTTGGTCACGCCCTCGGCGCCGGCCACGGCGGTGCGGTCCAGGGTCGGCAGCGGCTGGCGGCTGAGCGCCAGCGCGGTCGGCCGGTCGCCGTGCTCCAGCGCCTGCCGCCACGCCCACGCGGTCTCGTTGGCGTCCGCGGGGCGGACCACGTCCAGGCCGGGGATGGCGCGCAGCGCGGTCAGGTGCTCCACCGGCTGGTGGGTCGGGCCGTCCTCGCCGAGGCCGATCGAGTCGTGCGTCCAGACGTAGACCACCGGCAGCTTCATCAGCGCGGCGAGCCGCACCGAGGGGCGCATGTAGTCGCTGAACACCAGGAACGTGCCGCCGTACGGGCGGGTGCCGCCGTGCAGGGCGATGCCGTTGAGGATCGCGCCCATGGCGTGCTCGCGGATGCCGAAGTGCAGGGTGCGGCCGTACTCGTGGCCCGGGAAGTCCTTCGTCGCGTGCACCGCGGGGATGAAGGACGGCTCGCCCTTCATGGTGGTGTTGTTGCTCTCCGCCAGGTCGGCCGAGCCGCCCCAGAGCTCGGGCAGCACCGGGGCGAGGGCCTCCAGGACCTTGCCGGAGGCGGCCCGGGTGGCGATGCCCTTGGCGTCCGCCGGGAAGGTCGGCAGCGCGTCGGCCCAGCCCTCGGGGAGCTTGCGGGCGGCCAGCCGGTCCCAGAGCGCCCTTCGCTCGGGGTTGGCCTTCGCCCAGCCGTCGAACGCGGTGTTCCACGCGGCCTGGGCCGCGGCGCCCCGCGCCATCACCTGGCGGGCGTGGTCCAGCACCTCCTCGTCGACCTGGAAGGTCCGCTGCGGGTCGAAGCCGAGGATCTCCTTGGTGGCCTTCACCTCGTCGGCGCCGAGCGCCGAACCGTGGATCTTGCCGGTGTTCTTCTTGTTGGGCGCGGGCCAGCCGATGATGGTGCGCAGCGCGATGAAGGAGGGGCGGGCGGTCTCCGCCTTGGCGGCCAGCAGCGCCCGGTGCAGCGCCTCGACGTCCTCGTGGTAGTCGCCCTGGTCGGCGTCGCCGCGGCGCCAGTCCACCGTCTGCACGTGCCAGCCGTACGCCGCGTAGCGGGCCGCGACGTCCTCGCTCTTGGCGATGCGGGTGTCGTCCTCGATCGAGATCTCGTTGTCGTCGTAGATCACGCAGAGGTTGCCGAGCTGCTGGTGGCCGGCGAGGGCGCTGGCCTCGTGGCTGATGCCCTCCTCGATGTCACCGTCCGAGGCGATGCACCAGATGTCGTGGTCGAAGGGGGAGTCGCCGGCCTCCGACTCCGGGTCGAACAGGCCGCGCTCCCGGCGCGCCGCCATGGCCATGCCGACGGCGTTGCCGAGGCCCTGGCCGAGCGGGCCGGTGGTGGTCTCCACGCCGGGGGTGTGCCCGTGCTCGGGGTGGCCCGGGGTGAGCGAGCCCCACTGGCGCAGCGCCTTGAGGTCGTCCAGGGACAGCGGGTAGCCGGAGAGGAAGAGCTGGATGTAGAGGGTCAGGCTGGAGTGCCCGGCGGAGAGGACGAACCGGTCCCGGCCGGGCCAGTTCGGGTCGGCCGGGTTGTGCCGCATGACCCGGTTGAAGAGCAGGTACGCAGCCGGGGCGAGGCTCATCGCCGTGCCCGGGTGGCCGTTGCCGGATTTCTCCACGGCGTCCATGGCCAGCACGCGGACCGTGTCGACGGCCCTGCGGTCGAGGTCGGACCAGTTGAGAGCGGGAAGCTCAGGTCGGTTGGCAGCCACGTTGGTTGTGCTCCTCGGCAGATGGGCGGAACCCTCACTGATGACCCTATCGAGCGGTCCTAAACGTACGCCCGGGGATCTCCGCATGCTCTTCTGTACTCCTCCGACCGGATCGGTCGGGCACCGCGGACTGTGACGGCCCGCACCGTTGTCGGGTCTCCGGGGCAGCCAAAACGACGACGCGTAGTCTGTGGGTCGGTGTGTGGACCCCGACGGGTCCGGCCCGACCCCGACCTCCCCCGCCAAGCCGGAAGGTGGCAATCCGTGAGCATGATCACCGAGCGCCCCGTCAGCAAATCTGCCGGGCAGCCGCCGGTGGGCGCGGTGGCGGAGGCCTCGGCGGGCGCTCGGCGGGACGTGCGGGCCGTGGTGGCCGCGTACGTGGCCCTGACCAAGCCGCGGATCGTCGAGCTGCTGCTGGTCACCACCGTGCCGGCGATGATGCTCGCCGACGGGGGGCTGCCCTCGCTCTGGCGGATGGCCGTGGTCCTGGTCGGCGGCTCGCTCGCCGCCGGCGCGGCCAGCGTGCTCAACTGCTACATCGACCGGGACATCGACCAGTTGATGCGGCGCACCAAGCGCCGGCCGCTGCCCGCGCACACCGTGTCGCCGCGCAGCGCGTTGATCTTCGGTCTGGTGCTCGCCGTGATCTCGGTCGCGCTGATGGCCGTGTTCACCAACTGGCTGGCGGCCGGGCTCACCCTGGCCGCGATCGCCTACTACGACCTGGTCTACACGCTCTGGCTCAAGCGGACCACGGCGACCAACACCTTCTGGGGTGGTGCCTGCGGCGCCGCGCCGGTGCTGATCGGCTGGGCCGCGGTCACCGGGTCGCTGGCTCCCGCCGCGTGGGGCCTGTTCGCGGTGGTCTTCTTCTGGCAGATGCCGCACTTCTACGCGCTGGCGATCAAGTACAAGGCCGACTACGCGCGGGCCGGCATCCCGATGCTGCCCGTGGTGGCCTCGGTCCGTCGGGTGAACGCCGAGATCCTGATCTTCTCCTGGCTGACCCTGCTCTCCTCGCTGGCCGTCTGGCCGCTCGGGATGAGCCCGATCTACGGGGTGACGGCACTGGTCGTCGGCGGTGTCTTCGTGGTCGAGGCGCACAAGCTCTGCCGCCGCGCGGCGCGGGGCGAGGCGGTCAAGCCGATGCGGCTGTTCCACTGGTCCACCACCTACCTGACCATCCTCTTCGTGGCCGTCGCGCTCGACGCCCTGCTCTGATCCGGCCGTCCGGCGGGGACGGGGATCCCCGGGTCGAGGATTTTTTCCAGAATTTTTTTTCGGGGTTCGCCGGGCGGGTTCAACCGGGACAGATCGGGCCGATTCGGCCCGCCCGCTTCGCCCCTCCTTATCCGACATGTCCGGGCGAAAAACCTGTGGTCTTCCTTAAACCCGTAGGTAATTGGCATCACAATTGGTTCATCGTTCTCGCACATGTGGGTGGAAGTCTGCTTAGGCTTCGCGTCATGGCAGATGGTTCCGATACGACGCTGACGGCTGAACAGACCGCCGAGCAGGCCCCAAACGGCCTGGTCGCGGGCATCAAGTCGTTCGCCGCCGGGCACGGCGGGGCGAGGGCGGTCATCGAGTACGTCGGCAAGCGCGGCGCGCGGATCGTCCTCGTGGGTGAGGACGGTGTGTGGGCCGACCAGTTCGCCGACGACACCGACGTCGCGCGGCAGGCCTGCGCCAAGGCCGGGGTCGCCGTCGAGAACGCCTGGGAGCGTGAACTGATGGACCAGATGCGTCCGAGCAACGACCTCTGGCGGTCGATGGCCCGGCGCACGATGGCCCGTTGATCGATAGATGACCCACCACCACCAGTCGACCCGGGGGGAACCCCGGGTCGCTCTCGTCACCTGCACCGCGCTGACCGACCTCGACCCGGACGACCGGCTCGTGCTCGCCCCGCTGGCCGCCCGCGGCATCACCGCCGAGGTGGTGGTCTGGGACGACCCGGCCGCCGACTGGTCGGCGTACGACCTGGTCGTGCTCCGCTCGCCGTGGGACTACGCGCTGCGCCGCGACGAGTTCGTCGCCTGGGCGCAGACCGTCCCGCGCCTGGTCAACCCGGCCGACGTGGTCGCCTGGAACACCGACAAGCGCTACCTGGCCGAGCTGTCCGCCGCCGGCGTGCCGACCGTCCCGACCACCTGGGTGGAGCCGGGGCGGGACTGGACGCCGCCCGCCGACACCGGCGAGTACGTGATCAAGCCGGCGGTCAGCGCCGGCAGCCAGGACACCGGCCGGTACGACCTGGCCGAGCCGGAGCACCGGGAACTGGCCGTGGCGCACGTGCGGCGGCTCTCCGACGCCGGCCGGGTCGCCATGGTCCAGCCGTACCTGGACGCGGTGGACACCGCCGGGGAGACCGCGCTGCTCTTCCTGGCCGGGCCCGGCGGCCTGGCGTTCAGCCACGCGATCCGCAAGGGTCCCATGCTGGTCGGCCCGGACCTGGGCGTCGCGGAGCTCTACAAGCGCGAGGAGATCGCCGCCCGGACGGCCACGCCCGAGCAACTCGCCGTGGCGGAGAAGACCCTGGCCGTGCTGCCCGGCGGCCCCGGGCGGCTGCTCTACGCCCGGGTGGACCTCATCCCGGGCCCGGACGGGTCGCCCGTCCTGGTCGAGTTGGAGCTCACCGAGCCCAGCCTGTTCATCGGGTACGCCGACGGCGCCCCCGGCCGCCTCGCCGAGGCGATCGCCACCCACCTGAGCTGACCGCCTTCGGGTGCGTTTGTCGTCGCCACGGCGACGACAAACGCACCCGTTCCTTTGTCGCCCCGTCCGCTTACCGACCCCGCCGGCCCCGCCCCGCCCGGCGCGGTCGAGATCCGCACAACTCCAGGGAAGTAGTGGCCACCACGCGCGCGGAGGCCACTCCATCAGGGAAATTGCGCGGAACTTGAGCGCGGGGAGCGCGGCCGCCAGGAAGGCGGGCGGGTCAGGCGGCGGCGGTGGCGGGCTCGGGGGCCCGGGTGGGCTGCGGTGCCGGGGCGACCAGGCGGCGCTCCCGGGTCGACCAGAGCACGGCCAGGGTGGCCAGCAGCACCAGGCAGGAACCGAGCATGTGGGCGGCGACCAGCACCGCCGGCAGGTGGGTGAAGTACTGCACGAAGCCGATCAGGCCCTGACCCAGTTCGACGGCGACCAGCACCACGGCGGCCCGGGTGGCCCGCCCGGCCCCCACCGCGCGGAACGCGAAGACCAGCGCGACCGAGAGGCCGATCAGCAGGAAGACCCCGTCGGCGTGCACCTGCGAGATCGACTCCGGGTCGAGCCCGTTGCGCGCCGCGCCCTGGTCGCCGGCGTGCGGGCCACTGCCGGTCACCCAGGTGCCGATCACCAGCACCGCCGCGCTCACCAGCGTGGTGAGCACGGCGAGGGTGCGCAGCGGCGCCGGCACGGTGGGGGTCGCCGGGACGTCCGGTTCGCCGGTACGCCGCCAGAGGGCGTACGCGGCGGCGATCACCACCATCGAGGCGAGGAAGTGCAGCCCGACCACCCACGGGTTGAGGTTGGTCAGCACGGTGAACCCGCCGATCACCGCCTGGGCGGGGATGCCGAACAGCACGCCGACCGCGAGCGGCAGCAGCCCGCGCCGGCGGGGCCGCTGAGCCAGCACCGCGAGCACCACGGCGAGCGCGATGACGCCCACCGCGAAGGTGAGCAGCCGGTTGCCGAACTCGATCACCCCGTGCACGCCCATCTCCGGCGTGGTGGTGTACGACTCGTCCGTGCACCGGGGCCAGGTGGGGCAGCCGAGACCGGAGGCGGTGAGCCGGACCGCCCCGCCGGTGACCACGATCGCCACGTTCGCGATGATCGAGGCGTACGCGAGGCGGCGCAGCAGCACGGGGGAGACCGGGAACCGGACGGAAGGCTTCACGGAGCGAATCCTACGCACCGTAGTGGTCCCCGATCGGGTGACTCCGGTACCCCGGTGTCGGGAATCACCGGGGTACCGGTTTGCAGGCCACCCGCGAATTACGTAACGTTGCCGTTGTGAAAAACGCGGCGGCGCTCTCCGGGCAACCGCCGGCGACCGGGCCGGTCGCCGGCGACGGCCCCAGGTCGCGTCGCGGCCTCGGGCGCGCCGAGCTGGAGCCGTCGCAGGCCGCGTCCACCGATCTCTCCACCCGCGACCGGGTCACCCAGCTGCTGCTGGAGCAGGGCGCGACCACCGCCGCCCAGCTCGGCTCGGCGCTCGGGTTGAGCCCGGCGGCGATCCGGCGGCACCTGGACGCGATGCTCGCCGACGGCGACGTGGTCGCCCGGGAGCAGGTCGTCCGGGGCAGCCGGGGGCGGGGTCGCCCGGCCAAGGTCTTCGCGCTGACCGAGTCGGCCCGGGTGCGTTGCGGCACCCACCACTACGACAACATGGCCACCGCCGCGCTGCGCTGGATCGCCCGCACCGGCGGCCCGGAGGCGGTCGAGGCGTTCGCCGCCGAGCAGGTCTCCGCGCTGGAGGCCCGTTGCCGGGCCGCCATGGAGGACGCCGGCGACGGCCCGCTCGCGCGGGCGGAGGCGCTCGCGGGGGCGCTCACCGCCGAGGGCTACGCTGCCAACGCGTCCACGATCGCCTCCGGCGGCCAGCTCTGCCAGCACCACTGCCCGGTGGCGCACGTGGCCGCCGAGTTTCCGCAGCTGTGCGAGGCCGAGACGGCGGTGATCTCCCGTCTGGTCGGCACCCACGTGCAGCGCCTGGCCACCATCGCACACGGCGACGGGGTGTGCACCACGCACATCCCGGCTCAGCCGCGTAAGTCCGGTAACACCGTCACCACTGTGAGGACAGATAGATGACCGAGCAGATCGTCCAGCCCCTGACCCAGGAGGAGCAGCTCGCCGCCCTCGGTCGCTACGAGTACGGCTGGGCCGACCCCGACGTCGCCGGGGCGTCCGCCCAGCGCGGCCTCAACGAGGCGGTGGTGCGGGACATCTCGGCCAAGAAGAACGAGCCGGCCTGGATGCTCGACCTGCGCCTGAAGGGCCTGCGGCTGTTCGAGCGCAAGCCGATGCCGGCCTGGGGCGCCGACCTCACCGGGATCGACTTCGACAACATCAAGTACTTCGTCCGGTCCACGGAGAAGCAGGCCGCCTCCTGGGAGGACCTGCCCGAGGACATCAAGAACACCTACGACAAGCTGGGCATCCCCGAGGCGGAGAAGCAGCGGCTGATCGCCGGTGTCGCGGCGCAGTACGAGTCCGAGGTCGTCTACCACAAGATCCGTGAGGACCTCGAGGAGCAGGGTGTCCTCTTCCTCGACACCGACACCGCACTGCGCGAGCACGAGGACCTGTTCAAGGAGTACTTCGGCACGGTCATCCCGGTCGGCGACAACAAGTTCGCCGCGCTGAACACCTCCGTCTGGTCCGGTGGCTCGTTCATCTACGTGCCGAAGGGCGTGCACGTGGAGATCCCGCTGCAGGCCTACTTCCGGATCAACACGGAGAACATGGGCCAGTTCGAGCGGACGCTGATCATCGTCGACGAGGGCGCGTACGTGCACTACGTCGAGGGCTGCACCGCGCCCATCTACTCCTCGGACTCGCTGCACAGCGCCGTGGTCGAGATCATCGTCAAGAAGAACGCGCGCTGCCGCTACACGACGATCCAGAACTGGTCGAACAACGTCTACAACCTGGTCACCAAGCGCGCCGTCTGCCACGAGGGCGCGACCATGGAGTGGATCGACGGCAACATCGGCTCCAAGGTCACCATGAAGTACCCGGCGGTCTACATGACCGGCGAGCACGCCAAGGGCGAGGTGCTCTCGGTGGCCATGGCCGGCGAGGGCCAGCACCAGGACGCCGGCGCCAAGATGGTGCACGCCGCGCCGCACACCTCCTCGACCATCGTGTCGAAGTCGATCGCCCGGGGCGGCGGCCGCACCTCGTACCGCGGCCTGGTGCAGGTGCTGGAGGGTTCGCACAGCAGCCGCAGCACGGTCAAGTGCGACGCGCTGCTGGTCGACACCATCTCCCGCTCGGACACCTACCCGTACGTCGACATCCGTGAGGACGACGTGTCGATGGGTCACGAGGCGACCGTCTCCAAGGTCAGCGAGGACCAGCTCTTCTACCTGATGAGCCGGGGCCTGAGCGAGGACGAGGCGATGGCGATGATCGTGCGCGGCTTCATCGAGCCGATCGCCAAGGAGCTGCCGATGGAGTACGCCCTGGAGCTCAACCGCCTGATCGAGCTCCAGATGGAGGGCGCGGTCGGCTGACCCCGGCCACCCCGACGACTGCTCCGGGTCGCGGCGCGGCGGAAGACGCGCCGAGCCGGAGTGGTCGCCCGGCGGGCCGGTCACACCGGCCCGCCGGACCCAGCACGAAACACCGCCGTCGCAGAACAGCAAGGAAGAGATGACTACCCAGGCTTCCGCGCCGCCCGCCACCAAGTCGCAGGCGCTCCGCTCGTACGACGTCGCCGACTTCCCGGCCCTCACCGGCCTGGAGGAGGAGTGGCGTTTCACCCCGCTCAAGCGCCTGCGCGGCCTGGTCGGCGGGGCACCGGTCGCGACCGGCACGGTCCGCCACGAGTACGCCGACCTGCCCGAGGGCGTCACCGTCAGCCGGATCGGCAAGGACGACCCGCGGGTGGGCAGCGTGCTCACCCCGTTCGACCGGGTCAGCGCGCTGGCGTACGGCGCGGCCGAGCAGGCGCTGCTGGTGCAGGTCGCCCGGGACGCGGTGGTGACCGCGCCGGCGCGCCTGCGGGTGGTCGGCGAGGGCACCGACAAGCTTGCCTTCGGCCACACCTTCGTCGAGGTGGGCCGGTTCGCCGAGGTGACCCTGGTGCTGGAGCACGCGGGTTCCGCCGCCCTCGCCGACAACGTCGAGGTGGCGGTGGCCGACGGCGCGAAGCTGACCCTGGTCACCGTCGCCGACTGGGCCGACGACGCCGTCCAGGCGCAGCACCTCAAGGTGCGGCTGGGCCGCGACGCCAAGGTGATCCACGTGCAGGTGAGCCTCGGCGGCGACCTGGTCCGGCAGTACACCTCGGTGGAGTACGGCGACCGGGGCGGCGAGGCCGAGCTGTACGGCGTCTACTTCGCCGACTCCGGCCAGCACCTGGAGCACCGGCAGCTGGTCGACCACACGGTGCCGGACTGCCGCAGCTACGTCGGCTACCGGGGCGCCCTGCAGGGCGACAGCGCGCACACGGTCTGGGTCGGTGACGTGCTGATCCGGGCCGAGGCGACCGGCACCGACACGTACGAGATCAACCGGAACCTGCTGCTCACCGACGGCGCCCGGGCGGACTCCGTACCCAACCTGGAGATCGAGACCGGCGAGATCGCGGGCGCCGGTCACGCCAGCGCGACCGGCCGCTTCGACGACGAGCAGCTCTTCTACCTGATGGCCCGCGGCATCCCGGAGGAGGAGGCCCGCCGCCTGGTGGTCCGCGGCTTCTTCGCCGAGCTGATCAACAAGATCCCGGTCGAGGAGCTGCGCGAGCGGCTCGGCGACGCGATCGAGGCCCGCCTTACCAAGGCCGGCGCCTGATGATCAGGATCTGCGCGACCGAGGACGTGCCGAAGGGCACCGCGATCAGCGCCGACGTCGACGGCACCCAGATCGCGATCGTGCACGGCGAGGACGACAACTTCTACGCCGTGTACGACGAGTGCTCGCACGCCGCGGTGGCCCTCTCCGAGGGCGAGATCGAGGGGTGCACGCTGGAATGCTGGCTGCACGGATCCCGTTTCGACCTGCGTACCGGTGAGCCGACCGGGCTGCCCGCGACCGAACCCGTTCCCGTCTATCCCGTCGAAGTCCGCGACGGCGACATCTACCTTCCTGTGGGCGACGACGGCCGCCCGAAGCCGAGCAATGGAGTGACCCGATAATGAGCACCCTGGAGATCCGCGACCTGAAGGTGTCGGTCAAGCTGCCCGAGGGTGAGCTCAAGCCGATCCTGCACGGGGTCGACCTGACGGTGAGGTCGGGCGAGACCCACGCGATCATGGGCCCGAACGGCTCCGGCAAGTCGACCCTGGCGTACTCGATCGCCGGCCACCCCAAGTACGAGATCACCGGCGGTTCGGTGACCCTCGACGGCGAGGACGTGCTGGCCATGTCCGTCGACGAGCGGGCCCGCGCCGGCCTCTTCCTGGCCATGCAGTACCCGGTCGAGGTCCCTGGCGTCTCCGTCGCCAACTTCCTGCGTACCGCCAAGACCGCGATCGACGGCGAGGCGCCGAAGCTGCGCACCTGGGCCGGCGAGCTGCGCGGCGCCATGGAGAAGCTGCAGATGGACCCGGCGTTCGCCCAGCGCAACGTCAACGAGGGCTTCTCCGGCGGCGAGAAGAAGCGGCACGAGATCGTGCAGCTGGAGCTGCTCAAGCCGAAGATGGCGATCCTCGACGAGACCGACTCCGGCCTCGACGTGGACGCGCTGCGCGTGGTCAGCGAGGGCGTGAACCGGGTCCGCGACACCGGCGACACCGGCCTGCTGCTGATCACCCACTACACCCGGATCCTGCGCTACATCAAGCCCGACTTCGTGCACGTCTTCGTGGCCGGCCGGATCGTCGAGCAGGGCGGCTCGGAGCTGGCCGACAAGCTCGAGGAAGAGGGCTACGAGCGGTACGTCGCCGGGGCCGGTTCGGCACGGGCCTGAGAGCCGGAAGGACCGCGGATATGACCACCATCGCCATCCCGCCGGGAATGCCGCAGTACGACGACGTGCCACGTTACGACGTGGACGCGGTGCGCGCCGACTTCCCGATCCTGGACCGGGAGATCAACGGGCACCGGCTGGTCTATCTCGACAGCGCCAACACCTCGCACAAGCCGCGGCAGGTGCTCGACGTGCTCGCCGAGCACTACGCGCGGCACAACGCCAACGTGTCGCGCTCGGTGCACACCCTGGGCACCGAGGCGACCGAGGCGTACGAGGGGGCCCGCGCGAAGATCGCCGCGTTCATCAACGCGCCGAGCGTGGACGAGGTGGTGTTCACCAAGAACTCCACCGAGGCGATCAACATCGTGGCGTACGCGTTCTCCAACGCCTCGCTGCGCGCCGACGCCGACCCACGCTTCCGGCTCGGCCCGGGCGACGAGATCGTGATCTCCGAGATGGAGCACCACTCGAACATCGTCCCGTGGCAGCTCCTGGCGGAGCGGACCGGTGCCACCCTGCGCTGGTTCCCGGTCACCGACCACGGCCGGCTCGACGAGTCCGGGCTGGCGGACCTCGTCACCGAGCGGACGAAGATCGTCTCGCTGGTGCACACCTCCAACATCCTGGGCACGGTCAACGCCACCGCGCGGATCACCCAGCGGGTTCGCGAGGTGGGTGCCCTGCTGCTGCTCGACTGCTCGCAGTCGGTACCGCACATGCCGGTGGACGTGGTCGACCACGACGCGGACTTCATCGTCTTCACCGGGCACAAGATGTGCGGCCCGACCGGCATCGGCGTGCTCTGGGGCCGGTCGGAGCTGCTCGCCGCGATGCCGCCGGTGCTCGGCGGCGGCTCGATGATCGAGACGGTGACGATGGCCCAGTCGACGTTCGCCGCGCCGCCGGCCCGGTTCGAGGCGGGCACCCCGCCGATCGCCGAGGCCGTCGCGCTCGGCGCGGCCGTGGACTACCTCAGCGGGATCGGCATGCGCGCTGTCCAGTGGCACGAGAAGGAGCTGACGGCGTACGCGCTGGACGCCCTCGCCACCGTGCCGGGGCTGCGCATCTTCGGCCCGAACGTGCCGGTCGGCCGGGGCGGGACGATCTCGTTCGCGCTCGGCGACGTGCACCCGCACGACGTCGGGCAGGTGCTCGACTCGCTCGGCGTGCAGGTCCGGGTAGGGCACCACTGCGCGAAGCCGGTGTGCACCCGGTTCGGGGTGCCGGCCATGACGCGGGCGTCGTTCTACCTGTACACCACGACGGAGGAGATCGACGCGCTGGTGGCCGGTCTCGAGCAGGTGCGGAAGGTGTTCGACTGATGCAGCTCGACCAGCTCTACCAGGAGATCATCCTGGACCACTACAAGCACCCGCACGGCCGCGGCCTGCGAGAGGCGGCGGACCCGGACGCCCGGGTCGGCGAGGCGCACCACGTCAACCCGACCTGCGGCGACGAGATCACCGTGCGGGTGACCACCGACGGCAAGGTGTTCACCGACATCTCGTACGACGGGATGGGCTGCTCGATCAGCCAGGCGTCGGCGAGCGTGCTGCACGAGCTGCTGCGCGGCCGGGCCGCGGACGACGCGGTCGTGGTGCACGAGGCGTTCGTGGCGTTGATGTCCGGGCGTGGCCAGGTCACGCCGGACGAGGAAGTGCTCGGTGACGGGGTGGCGTTCGCGGGTGTCGCGCGCTACCCGGCGCGGGTGAAGTGCGCGTTGCTGTCGTGGATGGCGTTCAAGGACGCCGCGGCACGCGCCGGGGTGGGCGTGAGCCCGACGGAGGTGAAGGCATGAGCAGCGACGAGACCACCACGCCGGAGGCCGGCGCCGTGGCGACCGACGGCGCGGCGACGCCGGCCACCGGCGGGGCAGCCCCGACCGGCAAGGCCGCCATCGCCGACATCGAGGAGGCGATGAAGGACGTCGTCGACCCGGAGTTGGGCATCAACGTGGTCGACCTGGGTCTGGTGTACGGCGTCCACGTCGACGACGAGAACGTCGCCACCCTGGACATGACGCTGACCTCGGCGGCCTGCCCGCTCACCGACGTGATCGAGGACCAGGCCCGGCAGGCGCTGACCACCGGCCCGGGCGGCGGACTGGTCAACGACATCCGGATCAACTGGGTGTGGCTGCCGCCGTGGGGCCCCGACAAGATCACCGACGAGGGCCGGGACCAGCTCCGCTCCCTCGGCTTCAACGTCTGACCCGACCGATACCGATATCGAGCGCGGCGCCCTCCGGGGGCGTCGCGCTCGACGCGTTCTCGCCGCCTGTCCACCCGGCCCGCCAAAGTCACGCTCGATCCTGGCTGTGGTGGCCTCGGGGCGATGACCAGGCCACTACATCCAGGAATTAGCGCGATCTCGGGTGCCGGGGGCGCGGTGGAGTGTGGGGGCGGAAATCGGGTGGCGGAGCCGGCGGGGTGGACGCAGGATGGCGGGGTGATCGAGGCGTACCCGAAGCAGGTTCCTGTCCGCGCGGCGACCGTCGCGCTTCGACAGCGCACCGCGCCCGGGTCCGCCTCGACCCGCCCCCGACCGTCGTGAGCGGGGCGTTCCTCGCCGGCCTGGTCGCCGGCTACGGCGTCGCCATACCGGTCGGCGCGATCGCGATCCTCATCCTCGGGCTCAGCGCGCGTACCGGGTTCCGGGTCGGCGCGGCGGCGGCGCTCGGGGTGGCCACCGCCGACGGCCTCTACGCCGCGGTGGCGGCCCTCGGCGGCGCGGCGGTGGCCGGCTGGCTCGCGCCGTTCGGCGGGCCGCTGCGGTGGGTCGCCGCCGGGGTGCTGCTCGCCCTCGCCGGGCACGGGGCCTGGCGAGCGCTGCGCCCCGCTGTCCCGGCCCGGGCGGCCGTCGGACGGGGTGGCCTGGACACCCCGGTGCGGGCGTTCACCGCGATCCTCGCGCTGACCCTGCTCAACCCGGCCACCGTGGTCTACTTCGCGGCCCTGATCCTCGGTCGCGGCGATGTGAGCGGTTCGGGCCCGCGTGCCGCCCTGCTCTTCGTCCTCGGGGCGTTCCTCGCCTCGGGCAGCTGGCAGTTGGTGATCGCCGGGGGTGGCACGCTGATCGGCCGGGCGCTCACCGGTGCGCGTGGGCGCCGGGTGACCGCGTTGCTGTCCAGCGCCATCATCGCGGCGCTCGCCGTCGCCACGCTGCTCAGCGGGTGACGAGTCACCGACCATCATGGACGGTTGGAATATGACAGTCTCATGACGGAACCCCTGCGGGTCTGTGACACGGGCATCGGTCGAACCGGCGGTTCAGCCGACCGAAAGCACGGTTTTTGCTCCCGTCTCCGACCGCCGGTGCTCAGTCGTCGGGTCGCCCGCCCCGGCGCGGGGTGACGGTGACCTGCGCCGATACCCGCCCGCCGGGCGGGCACCGGACGCCGTCCTGGCAGAGCCACATCCGCTTTCCGGGTGATGTTCGGAGTCCGTCGTGCGCCTAGGGTCTCTGACCAATTCGTAAATCACTCGCGTACGCCCGGTCACCCCCGGGGCGCGGGTCGGTTCCACCCTCCACTGAGCTGGGAGACGACTTGAGGATCACTCTGGTACGTCCGCCGCGCGACCGGAAACCGGACAGCCGGTCGCGGCGCGGGCGGATCGCTGCCCTCCTGGTCGCCGTGCTGGCCGCGGCGGCGCTGCCCGCCCTCGCGGCAACCGCGCCGGCCTCCGCGGCACCGTCCGGCAACGGTCCGTGGCACAAGGTCGACGGCAAGCCGGCGTCGACCAAGGCGGGCCGGAAGGCCAACGTCAACGCGAAGCGGCTGACGGCGTACACGTTGGACCGCGGCAGCATGAAGAGTCTGCTGGACAAGGCACCGGCGGAGCAGCGCCGCGGCCTGGCGCGCGCCGCGCGGCAGGTGGTGTCGCTGCCGGCGCCCGACGGGACGTTCCAGCGCTTCGAGCTGGTCGACTCGCCGGTGATGGAAGGCGGCCTGGCCGCGGCGCACCCCGAGATCACCACGTACGCCGGCAAGGGCCTGGACGACCCGAGCGCGACCATCCGGGCGGACCTGACCCCGCTCGGCTTCCACGCCTCGGTCCGCTCGGTGACCGGCAACTGGTACATCGACCCCTACTACCACCTCGACCAGAGCCTGTACGCGAGCTACTTCGCCCGTGACCTGGAGAACCCGCACGGCGAGTTCGTCGAGCGGGAGGACGTGGAGTCCGCGGCGCACGCGCTCGAGGACGAGGTCGCCGCGGCCCAGGCGGAGGTCCCCGCCGGACCACTGGTGAAGCTGCGCACCTACCGGGTGGCGCTGGTGACCGACCCCTCCTACGCCACTTTCTTCGGCGCGGAGAACGTCACCGCCGCCAAGGTCACCCTGATGAACCGGGTCACCCAGATCTACGAGGACGAGACCGCGATCCGGCTCGTCCTGATCAACGACACCGACAAGACCAACCTGAACACCCCGGCGCTGGCCACCGAGCCGAATGGCCCGTGCGGTGCGGCGGCCTGCTTCACCACGGCGCAGCTCAGCTCGTGCGGCAGCAGCACGCTGAGCCGCAACCGGATCGTGCTCGGCCAGCTCGTCGGCGCCAGCAACTACGACGTGGGCCACATCGGCCTGGGCGTGAACGGCGGCGGCGTGGCCAGCCTCGGCGTGATCGGCGGCAACAGCAAGGCGCAGGGCTGCACCGGCCTGCCGACGCCGATCGGCGATTTCTACGCGGTGGACTACGTGTCGCACGAGATGGGTCACCAGTTCGCCGGCAACCACACCTTCAACGGCACCCAGTACAACTGCTCGGGCGGCAACCGCAGCGCGGCGAACTCGTACGAGCCGGGCAGCGGCTCGTCCATCATGGCGTACGCCGGCATCTGCCAGCAGGACAACCTCCAGCCGCACAGCGACCCGTACTGGTCGCACCGCAGCTACACCGAGATCACCACGTACGTCACGTCGAGCCGTCCGGCGATCAGCGAGGTGCAGACCGTCTCGCTGTACGACTACGACACCAACGGTGACTCGTTCACCGTCAACTACGCCGGCAACGACTCGGCGCCGATCGTGCGGGGAGTCAACTACACCACCGCCGGCATCAAGGCCGCCATCGAGGGGATCGCCGGCTGGCCGGCCGGCGCGACCGCCACGGTGGCCGCCTTCGGCGGCAGCGGCACGCTGAACGACACCGGTTTCCAGGTGACCTTCGGCGGCACGCTGGCCAACACCAACGTGGCCTCGCTCGCGCTCACCAACTTCTCCGGTGCCTCCGGTTTCGTCGGTGAGACGGCCAAGGGCGGCGCCATCGACAACGGCGGCCACGTGGTCGAGGAGACCGCCAACCACGCCCCGGTGGTGACCGTGCCGGGCACCGTCACCATCCCGGTGCGTACCCCGTTCGCGCTGACCGGCAGCGCCACCGACTCCGACGGCGACACGGTGACGTACCTGTGGGAGCAGAACGACCGGGGCGCCAGCGCCGGCACCGCGCTGGTGAACAACACCAAGACCAACGGTCCGCTGTTCCGGGTGTTCGGCGAGGCGGCGTACGTGTCGCCGAGCGACACCCTGAAGTACCACTCGCCGGGCCTGAACGCGGTGACCACCAACTCGACCCGGGTGTTCCCCGACCTGAAGCAGATCCTGGCGGGCAACACCAACGCCAAGACGGGCGCCTGCCCGGCCGCTCCGGCGCCGCCGCCCACCGGGGGCGCCTCGAACGTGCCGGCCGAGCTCGTCGACTGCTACTCCGAGTTCCTGCCCACCCGGGACTGGGTCGGCTTCACCAACGACCGGACCATGCACTTCAAGCTCACCGCCCGGGACGGGCGGCTGGGTGGCGGCGGTGTCGGCAGCGCTGACGTCGCGGTCGTGCTGGCGCCGAACGCCGGTCCCTTCCTGGTCACCTCGCAGGGCACCGCCGCCGTCCTGGATGGTGGCTCGACCCAGACGGTGACCTGGGACGTGGCCGGCACCGACGGGGCGCCGGTGAACGCCAGCCAGGTGAAGATCTCGCTCTCCGCCGACGGCGGGCTGACCTTCCCGTACGTGCTGGCCGGGCAGACCGCGAACACCGGCACCGCGACGGTGACCCTGCCGAACGTGGCGACCAAGCAGGCCCGGATCAAGATCGAGGCGATCGGCAACATCTTCTTCGATGTCAACGACGCCGACTTCACCATCCGGTCCGCCCCGGTGGTCTCGAACGACGCCCCGGCCAGTGGCGCCCGCGTCCAGTACAGTGACGCGCTCTCGCCGACGGTCACCGTCACCGCGACCGACGGCGACACCGCCGGCGCGGCGCTGACCGCGTCCGCCGCGGGGCTGCCCGCCGGCCTGTCCCTGGCCGTGTCGGGCACCTCCGCGGCGGACGCCCTTCCCGGTACCCGGAGCTGGACGGTCACCGGCACCACCACGGCGGCCCCGGGTGACTACCCGGTCACCGTTACGGTGTCCGACGACGCCGGCCTGGCCGGCAGCACCTCGTTCACCGTCACGGTCACCGCCGAGGACGCGGCGGCGACCTGGGCCGGCGACACGCTGGTGACCACCGCTACCAGCGGTGCCGCCGGCAAGGCCCTGCTGCGGGCCGTCGTCCAGGACGGCTCGGTGCTGCCCGCGGCGACGGACGCCACCGCGGGTGACATCCGCACCGCCACGGTCACCTTCACCGAGGGTGGCGTGCCGCTCTGCACCGGCGTGCTGGACCTGCTCGGCACGGACACCACCAGCGCATCCGCGGCGTGCGAGGCCACCCTTTCGGAGGGCGCGCACACCGTCACCGCGACGGTCGGGGGCAACTACACCGGCAGCACCACCGCGCAGGTGACGGTTGCCGCCTCCGACGGCGGGTTCCTGACCGGTGACGGCGAGATCACCGTCACCCGCTCGGCGGGGGCGTACCCGGCCGACGCGCAGTCGAAGGTCGCGGTGGACCTGACCGGGAAGCCCGCCACGGCCAACAAGGCCGCCTCGGGCCAGGCTGAGATCGCGTTCCGCTCCGGCGGAAAGTCCTACACGATCAAGGCCGGCACGGTTGACGGGCTCGGCGTCACCTCGGCCGGCAAGGTGGCCCAGGTGCGCTACCAGGCCAGCCTGTACGACAGCAACGGCAAGCTGGTGGCCGGCGGTCTGACGCTGGCGGTGTCGGTGACCGACCGGGGCGCCCCGGGCCGGGACGACACCGTCGCGGTCACCCTGTGGAACGGCGGTGCCCTGCTCTTCTCGTCCGACTGGGCGGGGAACGGGACCGCCGAGGTCAACCTGACGAGTGGCAACCTCACCGTCCACTGACCGACCGGTAGCGCGGGAGGACGCCGACCTCGGTGTCCTCCCGCGTTCCATTTCCCGCCGTGCTGGGACGATGTCCGATGCCGTACCGTCGTCGCATGAGCAGTCGACCCGCGGCCGGGGGCGGCCGGTGGGTTGAGCTGGACCCGACCCGCGTCGCCCGCTGGGTCGAGGGCTTCGCCGACCGGCACGGCCCACCCACCACCACCGTCCAGGGGTACGGCCTGCTGCTCGCCGCCCCGGACGGCGCGACCGCCGAGCTGCACACCCCGCCCGGCGCCCCGCCGGGCGCCGACGTACCCGGGTTCGTGGCCGCCGTCGGCGCGCCTCGCCGGCTCGGCCTGCTGCTGGCCCGCAAGGGCGCGGTGGCGGTCGGCGTCGCCGAGGGGACCGAGCTGGTCGTCTCCAAGGTGGACACCCGCTACGTGCAGGGCCGCACCGCCGCGGGTGGCTGGTCGCAGCAGCGCTTCGCCCGGCGGCGGGACAACCAGGCCAAGGCGGCCCTGGGCGATGCGGTGGAGCTGGCGGTACGCCTGCTGCTGCCGGAGGCGGCGACCCTGGCCGCCCTGGTCGGCGGTGGTGACCGCCGGGCGGTGGACACGGTGCTGGCCGACCGCCGGCTGGCCCCGCTCGCGGCGCTGCGCGCCGACCGGCTGCTCGACGTGCCGGAACCCCGGCACGCGGTGCTGGTCAACGCGATCGCCGCGGCCCGCGCGGTGCACGTCCTGGTCCGCGACCCCGACCGCGACTAACCTGAGCCCGCACCTCGCCGCGCCGGCTACAAGATCGTGCTGAATCCGGGACGTAGTGGCCTCAGCGCGATGCCGAGGCCACTACATCCCGGATCGAGGGTGATCTGGCTCGGGTGCCGACGTCAGAGGGTGCCGCCGAAGGTGTCGCAGGCCTTCGGGTCGCCGGTGGAGTAGCCCTTGGTGAACCACTGCTGGCGCTGCGCGGAGGTGCCGTGGGTGAACTCGTCCGGGTTCACCGGCCGCCCGGCCCGCTTCTGGATCGCGTCGTCGCCGATCTTCTCGGCGGTGTCGATCGCCTGCCGGATGTCCTGCTCGGTGATGCTCTTGAAGATCTTCTGGCCCTGCGCGTCCGAGGTGCCGGTGGCGTTCTTCGCCCAGGCGCCCGCGTAGCAGTCCGCCTGCAGCTCCAACTTCACCGAGAGCGCGTTGGCGTTGTTCGGGTCGCGCTGCTGCTGGCGGCGCATCTGCGCCTCGGTGCCGAGCAGGTCCTGCACGTGGTGCCCGTACTCGTGGGCCAGCACGTACGGCTGGGCGAACTCGCCCTCCGCGCCGAGTTGGTCGGCCAGTAGGCGGTAGAAGGTGAGGTCGATGTAGACCAGGTCGTCGGCCGGGCAGTAGAACGGTCCGACGCCGGAGTCGGCCCGGCCGCAGCCGGTGCTCACCGCCTGGCTGAAGAAGACCGTCCTGGAGGGCTGGTACTGCTCGCCGAAGACCTCCGGCATGGCCGTGCGCCAGTACGCCTGGATCGAGTTGACGTAGAGGGTGTTGCGGCAGTCGAGCTGCTTGAGCGCGTCCTGCGCCGAGCACTTCTGCTCCAGCGCGGTGTTGTCGCCCTGGTCCGAGCCGCCGCCGCTGGTCGCCGCGTTGAGGCCGAAGCCGCCGCCGACCAGGGCCACGAGGACGGCGATGATGATGCCCACGATCCCGCCCCGGCCGCCGCCGATCGGGATCGGAATGCCCATCCCGCCGCCTCCGCCGGACCCTCGCCGATCCTCCACCTGGCTGGTGTCGATCCGCGCGTTCTCATTCAGCTCCATGTTGACCCCGATCACCGATCGTCCGTGTGTGGTGGTTGCGGTACCGGAATGGGTCCGGACGGCGTTTCCGCTACCCGATGATCTTGCCCGGTAATCCGGCGGGACGGGAGCGCCACGCCCGGTACACTTGCCCCGTGCTGCGCTGCGAAGGCTGAACGGCCCCGCGCCGACGGGAACTGATGACCCGCCGGCGCTTTCGCGTGCCCTGAGTCAGCCCTTCCGGACCCCGAGAGCGAGTACCTCGAAATGATCACTGCCACCGGCCTGGAACTGCGCGCCGGTTCCCGGATCCTGCTGTCCGACACCACGCTGCGGGTGCAGCCGGGTGACCGGATCGGCCTGGTCGGCCGCAACGGCGCCGGCAAGACCACCACGCTCAAGGTGCTGGCCGGGGAGGGGCAGCCGTACGCCGGGCAGATCGACCGGCGCAGCGCGATCGGCTACCTGCCGCAGGACCCGCGTACCGGCGACCTGGACGTCACCGGGCGGGACCGGGTGCTCTCCGCCCGCGGCCTGGACGTGCTGATGGCGCAGATGAAGGAGCTGGAGGCGAAGCTCGCCGAGGGCGCCGACGACGAGCGCCTGGTCCGCCGCTACGGCGCGCTGGAGGACCAGTTCGCCTCGCTCGGCGGCTACGCGGCCGAGGCCGAGGCGGCCCGGATCTGCGCCAACCTCGGGCTGCCCGACCGGGCCCTGGCGCAGACCATCGGCACCCTCTCCGGCGGTCAGCGGCGCCGCATCGAACTGGCCCGGATCCTGTTCCGGGACGCGGGCGAGAACGGCGGCGGCATCCTGCTGCTCGACGAGCCCACCAACCACCTGGACGCCGACTCGATCACCTGGCTGCGCGGCTTCCTGGCCAACCACAAGGGCGGCCTGATCGTGATCTCCCACGACGCCTCGCTGCTCGAGGCGGTGGTCAACAAGGTCTGGTTCCTGGACGCCACCCGGTCCGTGGTCGACGTCTACAACCTGGGCTGGAAGGCGTACCTGGAGGCGCGGGAGACCGACGAGCGGCGCCGCCGCCGGGAGCGGGCCAACGCCGAGAAGAAGGCCGGCGCGCTGATGGCCCAGGCCGACAAGATGCGGGCCAAGGCGACCAAGACGGTGGCCGCGCAGAACATGGCCCGCCGGGCCGAGAAGCTGCTGAGCGGCCTGGAGGAGGTACGCGTCGCGGACAAGGTGGCGAAGGTGCGGTTCCCCACCCCGGCGCCGTGCGGCAAGACCCCGCTGACCGCGACCGGCCTGTCCAAGTCGTACGGGTCGTTGGAGATCTTCACCGACGTCAACGTCGCGGTGGACCGCGGCTCCCGGGTGGCCATCCTCGGCCTCAACGGCGCCGGCAAGACCACCCTGCTGCGGATGCTCGGCGGCCTGCTGGAGCCGGACACCGGCGAGGTGCGCCCCGGCCACGGGCTGCGGCTCGGCTACTACGCCCAGGAGCACGAGACCCTGGACGTGGAGCGGACGATCCTGGATCACATGCGCAGCGCCGCCCCGGAGCAGAGCGACACCGACCTGCGCAAGATCCTCGGCGCGTTCCTCTTCTCCGGCGAGGACGTCGACAAGCCGGCCGGGGTGCTCTCCGGCGGCGAGAAGACCCGGCTGGCCCTGGCCACCCTGGTCTGCTCCGGCGCCAACGTGCTGCTGCTCGACGAGCCGACCAACAACCTCGACCCGGTCAGCCGGGAGCAGGTGCTCGACGCGATCGCCCGCTATCCCGGCGCGATCGTGCTGGTCACCCACGACCCCGGCGCGGTGACGGCGCTGAAGCCCGACCGCGCCATCCTGCTGCCCGACGGCGACGAGGACGCGTGGAGCGACGACCTTCTCGAACTCGTCGAACTGGCCTGATCCGACCCCGGGGCAGCCGAGCAGACCGGTCACCCGAGGGAGTGGACGGATCGGCCGGCCGGACGGCTCACCATGATCCAGCCGGGCGGAGCCACCTGACCGGTCAGTAGCATCACTCTATCGGGAAGCTGACATTGCATAGCGTGTCGGTTGGCGATTAGTTGATATCTGGCGCATGATCGTTCGAGGCGGTCTAATAGGTGGGACCGTATCCGAACCGCACAGTCTGGGACGTGAGGGATCAGCATGGCAGCCACCGGCACAGCCACCAGCACTGAGAAAGGTCGCCGGATCGTCGGAGCCGAGCGCCAGACGCTCGCCAAGGACCTGGTAAAGCGGTACACCTCGGGTGAGAGTATCCGTGCGCTCGCGGCCTCGACCGGCCGTTCCTACGGGTTCATTCACCGGGTGCTCACCGAGTCCGGGGTGCAGCTGCGGCAGCGTGGCGGTGCCCGGCGTCGCAAGAAGGCGTGACCCGCTCACCAGCGTCGTCCATCAGCGTTGTACTCCGGATGGTCCCGTGACCTCCGCAACGACCGGAGTGCGACTCGACTGCGACGGGCCGGTTGCGACGGTGACGTTGTGCCGGCCCGACGTGCTCAACGCGCAGACCCCGGCGATGTGGCGCGCGATGAGCGACTTCTCCCGCGATCTGCCCGGCGACGTCCGGGTCGTGGTCGTACGCGGCGAGGGGCGGGCCTTCTCCGCCGGTCTCGACCTGTCGGTGGCCGGCGCCGCCGGCCCGGGCTCCTTCGCCGAGCTCGCCACGCTGCCGGAGCAGGAGTGCGCGGACCGGATCGCCGATTTCCAGGCCGGCTTCACCTGGCTGCACCGCCCGGACGTGATCTCCATCGCGGCCGTGCAGGGGTACGCGATCGGCGCCGGGTTCCAGCTCGCCCTCGCCTGTGACCTGCGGGTGCTCGCCGAGGACGCCGTGCTCTCGATGGCCGAGGTGACCCTCGGCCTGGTGCCCGACCTGGCCGGCACCAAGCGCCTCCTCGATCTGGTCGGCTACTCCCGGGCCCTCGAGGTCTGCGCCACCGGTCGCCGGATGGACGCCGCCGAGGCGGACCGGATCGGGCTGGCCACCCTCGTGGTGCCGACCGCTGAGTTGGACGCCACCGTGCGGGACCTGGCCGCCGGCCTGCTGGCCAACAACCGGGACGCGATCGTGGAGATCAAGGCGCTGCTCGCCGGCGCCGCCGAGCGCAGCCACGCGGAGCAGCAGCGGGCCGAACGGGAGGCGCAGACCCGCCGACTGCGCGACCTGGCCGGGCGGGGAGAATAAGTAAGGACCGTACGGGAAGATCCGGGTTACTCACGAGGTTGTCGTAGTCGTCGGGAGAATTGACCCGACGGTTCAGGGCTGCTCGACGACCCGGAGGTGACGAGTGTCCAACCCGATGGCCGGTGGCGGCATGGGCGGCTGGAGCATGCTCCGGTCGATGCGTGACCGCGATCAGGTTTCCACCCACCAGCTCAAGCACGGCACCGCCAAGCGGATCGTCGCGTTCGCCCGGCCGTACCGGCGCGACATCGTCATCTTCCTGCTCACCGTGGTGATCGCCGCGGTGGTCGGGGTGGCCACCCCGCTGCTCGCCGGTGACGTCATCGACGCGATCGCCAAGGGCGGTCCCGACGCGCGCTCGACGGTGGTCCGGCTCGCCCTGATCATCGCCGCGCTGGCCGTCGCCGACGCGCTCTTCTCCCTGGCCCAGCGCTGGTATTCGGCCCGGATCGGCGAGGGCATCATCCTCGACCTGCGGACCCGGGTCTACGACCACGTCCAGCGGATGCCGCTGCAGTTCTTCACCCGCACCCAGACCGGTGCGCTGGTCAGCCGGCTCAACAACGACGTGCTCGGCGCCCAGCGGGCGTTCACCTCCACCCTGTCCGGGGTGGTCAGCAACGTCATCCAGCTGGTGCTCACCGCCGGCGCGATGCTCATCCTCTCCTGGCAGATCACCCTGCTGGCGCTGGTGCTGCTGCCGATCTTCATCATCCCGGCCCGCCGGGTCGGCCGGCGGCTCGCCGAGATCACGCGCGAGTCGTACAACCTCGACGCGAAGATGAACGCGACGATGACCGAGCGGTTCGGGGTGGCCGGCGCGCTGCTGGTCAAGCTCTTCGGCTCGCCCGAGGAGGAGGCACGCCGGTTCGCCGGCCGCGCGGAGCGGGTCCGGGACATCGGCATCCAGTCCGCCATGTACTCGCGGACCTTCTTCGTGGCCATGCTGCTGGTCGCCTCCCTCGCGCAGGCCCTCACGTACGGCCTGGGCGGGTGGCTCGCCGTCACCGGCGCGGTCAGCGCCGGCACCGTGGTCAAGCTCGCGCTGCTGCTCACCCGGCTCTACGGGCCGCTCACCGCGCTCTCCAACGTCCGGGTCGACGTGATGAGCGCGCTGGTCTCCTTCGACCGGGTCTTCGAGGTGCTCGACCTGCGGCCCGGCATCGAGGAGAAGCCCGCCGCGGTGCCGGTGCCCCGGGGCAGCGGCCGGGTCGAGTTCCGGGATGTGCGGTTCCGCTACCCGAGCGCCGCCGAAGTGTCGCTGGCCTCGCTGGAAGAGGTCGCCACGCTGGACCGGACGGTCAACGAGCCGGTGCTCAAGGGCGTCTCGTTCAGCGTCGAGCCCGGGCAGATGGTGGCCCTGGTCGGTCCCTCCGGCGCCGGCAAGTCGACGCTGTCCATGCTGATCTCCCGGATCTACGACGTCTCCGACGGGCAGGTGCTGGTCGGCGGCGTCGACGTCCGGGACGCCACCCTCGCCTCGCTGCGCGACGAGATCGGCGTGGTCACCCAGGACTCCCACCTGTTCCACGAGACCATCCGGGAGAACCTGCGGTACGCCAAGCCGGACGCCACCGACGACGAGATCTGGGCGGCCCTGGCCGGCGCGCAGGTGGCCGACCTGGTCCGCTCCCTGCCCGACGGGCTCGACACCACGGTCGGTGAGCGCGGCTACCGCTTCTCCGGCGGCGAGAAGCAGCGCATCGCCATCGCTCGGCTGCTGCTCAAGGCCCCGTCGATCGTCATCCTCGACGAGGCCACCGCCCACCTCGACTCGGAGAGCGAGGCGGCGGTGCAGCGGGCGCTGTCCGTGGCGCTGACCGGGCGTACCGCCCTGGTGATCGCGCACCGGCTCTCCACCGTCCGGGACGCCGACCAGATCCTCGTCCTCGACGAGGGGCGGATCGTCGAGCGCGGCCGGCACGAGGAACTGGTCGCCGTGGGCGGCCTCTACGCCGAGCTCTACCGCACCCAGTTCGCGGTGGCCGACTCGCCGGCCCCGTACGCCGAGCCGGACCAGCCGGAGCCGGTGGTCACCACCGTGCCGCTCGGCACGTACGTGGCGCAGGAGGCGCTGCCGCCGGCCGCGGCCAACTAGCCGGAGACTCGGCGCCGACCAGAGCGGCTCCTCAGGCGTTCGTCGCCGCGTGCAGCTCGCCGAAGGCGGCGCCGAGCGTCTCCGGCGTGAAGTGCGCGTTCAACCCGCTGGGGTTGGGCAGCACCCACAGCCGGGCGCCGCCGAGTGGCTCCGGCTGCGGGCCGAAGCCGGCCTTCGGCCGCGCGAACCCCACCCGGTACGCGGTCACCCCGACCACCGCCACCCAGCGCGGCCGGTACCGCTCGACCTTGCCGGTCAGCACCTCCGCGCCGCGTACCAGCTCCTCGGCGGTCAGCTCGTCGGCGCGGGCGGTGGCGCGGGCCACCATGTTGGTGATGCCCAGGCCGAGGGCGGGCAGCGCCTCCTGCTCGCTGGGGTGCAGCTGGCGCGGGGTGAAGCCGCCCCGGTGCAGCGCCGGCCAGAACCGGTTGCCCGGCCGGGCGAAGTGCCAGCCGGTGGCCGCCGACCAGAGCCCCGGGTTGATTCCGACGAAGAGCACGTCCAGGCCGGGCGCGATCAGGTCCGGCAATAGCCTGCCGGCGGCCGCCGCGAGCTGCTCCTTCGTCGGGCGGGGATACGGCGGTGCGGCCGGCGGCTCGGCTGTCCGGCCCGGGCTGTCCCCGCCGGCGCGGGATGCCCCCGCCCGGCGCGCACCGGCCGCGGTCCGGGCCCCGTCCGGCGGGCCCGCCCCGGGCCGGCGTCGCCCTGCCGTCACAGCCCGCGCAGCGCGCCGCCGTCGACCGGCACGGTCACCCCGGTCACGTAGCTGGCGGCCGGGGAGAGCAGGAACGCCGCGACCCGGCCGAACTCGGCCGGATCGCCGAGCCGGCGCAGCGGGATGTCGGCCTCCGCCTCGGCCCGGGCGCGCTCCGGGTTGCCGCTGGCCGCCATGAGTTCCTTGTTGCGGTCGGTCATGATCCGCCCCGGTAGCAGCGAGACCACCCGTACCCCGCGCGGTCCGTACTCGTCGGCGATGTCCTTGGCCACGCCGGCCAGACCGGGGCGCAGGCCGTTGGAGATGCCGAGACCGGGCAGCGGGCTCCGCGCCGAGGTGGAGAGGACCAGCGCGATCACGCCTCCGTCGGGGAGGGCGGCGGCGACCTTACGGGCGGTGCGGACACTGCCCAGGAAGATCGTCTCGAAGGACTCCCGCCACTGTTCGTCGGTCACCCGGGCGGCGCTGCCCGGCGGGGGCCCGCCCACCGAGATCAGTGCCCCGTCGAGCTGGCCGAACCGCTCGCACGCCAGCGCGACCAACCGCTCCGGGGCACCCGGGTCGGTCAGGTCGGCAACCAGGCCGATCGCCCGCTCCGGCCCGCCGAGCGCTTCGACCGCTGCGGTCACCCGTTCCGGGGTGCGGGCGGAGATCACCACCCGTGCCCCGTCGGCGACGAGTTGCTCGGCGGTGGCGAAGCCGAGGCCACGGGAGGCGCCGGTCAGCACGTACACCCGGTCGGCGAGTCCGAGATCCATGTGTCCGATCCTGCCGTACCCGGGACCGGCTGTCAGCGGTGGGCCGGGCGGAGCAGGCGTACCCGACCGGCGAGCTGCACCGCGACGGCGCCGCCGGCCCGGGCGACGGCCGGCAGCCGGCGGGGGCGGGGGGTGGTGCGGCCGTCGTAGCGGGTGGCGGCCTCGCGGCTGGCCAGCTCCTCCGCGCCCAGCGCCGGCAGCCTGTCGTGGTCGCGCAGCTCCCGGGCCAGGTCCCAGCCGTCGCGCAGCGACCCGTTGGTCGGCCGGCCGGCCGCCCATTCGGCGAACGTGGCCGACCAGCCGGCGCCGAGGCCGGCGGCGAGCAGCGGCCAGTGCCGGGCCACGTCGCCCGCGCGTTTGCGCAGCAGGGCCTGGCGGGCCGCCGCCACCGGCCCGGGGGCGAACCCGGGCGGCAGCGGCCCACCGGCGACCAGCGCCGCGACCAGCTCCGCCTGCCGCGCGGCCAGGCCCTCGCCCGCATCGGCCGGGGCGGCACCGGGCGCGGCCGGGGGAGCGGCGGGTCGCGTCGCGCCCGGGGCGGCCGGATCCGCCCCGGCGGCGCGGTCGCGGCGGGTGCGGGTCATGTGACCACCGGGTACCCGGAGGCGGCGGCGAGCGCGTCCAGCTCGCCGCGCAGCTCGGCGGCGGGCGGGTAGTGGCCGTCGCGTTCCAGCAGCAGCGCCGGGGGCCGGCGCCGGGCGCACAGCTCACCGACCAGATCGAGCACCTCGACGGGGACGGGGTCGGTGTGCGTGTCGTGGTAGAAGCCGCCCTGCTCGGCGCCGCCGGCCACGTGGACGTAGGCGACCCGGTCCAGCGGCAGCCGGTCCAGCAGCGCGCGGGGGTCGCCGCCCCGGTTACGGGCGTTGGCGTGCACGTTGGCGAGGTCGAGCAGCAGCAGCGCCCCGGTGGCGTCGAGGATCTCGGTGAGGAAGTCGGCCTCGTCCAGCTCGTCGTCCGGCCAGTCGAAGAGCGCGGCGATCGGCTCGAGGGCGAGCGGCACCGGCAGCTCAGCCTGCGCCCGCCGCACGTTCGCCACCACCGCGGCGACCGCCTCCCGGCTGCGCGGCAGCGGCAGCAGGTGACCGGCCTCCAGACCGCCGGCCCGGACGAACGCGATGTGCTCGCTGACCAGCGGGGCGTTCACCGCCGCGGCCACGCCGGCCAGGTGCGCCAGCCGGGCCCGGTCGACCGGCTCCGCACCGCCGAGGGAGAGCTTCACCCCGTGGGGTACGACGGTGACCCCGCGCTCGCACAGCTCGGCGAGGCCGTCGGAAAGCGGGCCGGCCGGGTTGACCGTCTCCGCCACCACCTCGACGAAGCGCAGCCCGGGCAGGCCGGCCACGAATCCGGCGATCTCCGGTCGCCACCCGACGCCGACCCCGTACGGCCCGGTCAGGGTGGGGGCCGGCGAAGCGCGGGTCATCCGCCGCACCCGCCGCCACCGCACCCGCCGCCGCCCCCGCAGGAACTGCCCCCGCCGCACGAGCTCCCGCTGCTGCAGGAGCTGCTCGAACCGGCCGAGCCGGCGCCGCTCGCGCCGAGCGCCTGGCGCTGGATCTCGGCCTGGTCGGCGAAGCCCGGATCCATGGCCCAGATGGTGGCGGTGCCGAACAGCGCCACGCCCATCGCCGCGGCAGACGGGCCGTACGTGGCGTACGCGGGTGCGGCGGAAGGTCGCAGCCAGGTGTGCCGGTTGCGCAGCTCGTGCAGCGCCCGGTCGGCGGCGCGGGTCCGCCGGGGCGCCCGGGCGAGCAGCAGGAAGGCGATGAACAGCGGTACCAGGCTGAGCAGGAGGAAGCCGGCCGGCCGGCCGTTGGACAGGCCGACGAACGCCCGGATCACCCCGAGCGCCAGGAGGGCGGCGATCAGCATCGGCCCGCGCCGCAGGGCGTTCCGCTGCTCCGGTCCGAGCGCCAGGCCGCGCTGCTGGAGGCCGTCGCGGAGCTGCTCCAGGGCGCGGGTGACCCACTCGTCGTGGCGTAGCTCCCGGGAGTGCACGCCGCGCGCGGCGGCGTTGTAGATGGCCTGGTCGAGCGGGGTGACCCCGGCCGGCAGTGAGCCGGCGGTGGTGAGCCGCCGGTCGGGGGTCACGGTCACCACGCCGGCGTGGCGCAGCCCGCCGAGCGCCGTCCAGACCGCCAGCTGGTCGCCGCCGTTGAGGTGCGCGGCCTGTTGCGGCCCGAGCTGCGCGGCGCCCCCGTCGACCGGAGTGCCGGCCAGGGCGCGGAACCGGTGCACCAGGGTCCCCACGACCAGCACGGCCGCGGCGAGGAGGTACCAGCGCAGGAAGACGGGGCCGGCGATGCCCCAGGTGTCGCCCGGTGCGGCGAGGATGGTCATCTCTGCTCCTGTCGCGAGGGGGTCGCGGCCCATTGTGGAGCAGACCCGCCAGGAGGCAGCCGGCCCGTCGACCGAGTTACCGGACCGAGATACGGCGCGGGCGGTCAGTGGCGGCGGACCGCCTCCTCGACCAGGTCGAGCACCCGCCCCAGGTCGCCGGCCGGGCGGCCCATCGCCAGGTGCAGCACCAACCCGTCGTACGCCAGCTCCAGGAACTGGGCCAGCACGTCGATCGGCACGTCGTCGCGGAGCACCCCCGCCTCCCGCTGGCGGAGCAGGCGTTCCCGGGTGGCCTCCGCGATCGCCGCCGAGCGTTCCGCCCAGCGCTTGGCGAACGCCGGGTCGGTCCGCAGCCGCCGGGAGACCTCCAGCTGGCTGCCGAGCCAGCCGGTGGTGTCCGGGGAGACCGCCCGGGCCAGCAGGTCCCGCATCACCTGGACCAGGCCGTTGCGGGCGACCGTCTCCACCATGACCGCCGCGTCGTCCTCGGCGACGGCGAGGAAGAGCGAGTCTTTGTCGCGGAAGTGGTGGAAGATGGCACCGCGGGACAGCCCAGTGGCCTCCTCCAGGCGGCGGACCGTGGCGCCCTCGTAGCCGTGCCGGGCGAAACAGGCGCGCGCGGCGGCGAGGATCTCCTGCCGGCGCGCGTCGAGCTGGTCCTGGCTTACTCTGGGCACGGACCGATCGTCCCAGGTGGGTCCCGCCGATGCAAACCGTACGTACGGCTTGAGATGCGCCTCCGCATGATCGTTCCGGGGCCCCGCCCGTAGGATCGGCCCATGACCGTGCCCGCCCACCCGCTGACCGTGGCCGCCGTGCAGGCCGAGCCGGTCCCCGGCGACGTCGCCGGCAACGCCGCCACCGCCGCCCGCCTCGTCGGCCGGGCCGCCGGCACCCGGATCGTCGTGCTGCCGGAGCTGTTCCTGCCCGCCTACCACCCGCCGACCCTCGCGGCCGACCCGACCGGCACCCACGTGGCGGCCGACGCGGACGGCCGGGTCGACGACCCGCGGCTCGACCCGCTGCGCCAGGCCGCCCGGGACGGCGGGACGACCGTGGTGGTCGGGGCGGCGGTCCGGCACCCCGACGGGCGGCGCACCATCTCCTCGCTGGTGGTCGACCCGGCCGGCGCGGTGCGGGCGGCGTACGACAAGCAGCAGCTCTGGGGCGGCGAACGCGAGCTGTTCGACCCCGGCCGGCGCGGCGCCACCCTGCTGGTCGACGACTGGCGGTTCGGTCTCGGCATCTGCTACGACGGCTGCTTCCCCGAGCACGGCCGGGCCGCCGCCGCCGACGACGCACACGGCTACCTCTGCCCGAGCGGCTACCTGGCCGGCTCAGAGCACCGCCGCGACCTCTACTACGCCGCCCGGGCCCTGGACAACACCATGTACGTGGTCTTCGCCAACGCGGTCGACGGCGCCGACCCGTGGCGGTTCAACGGCGGCGCCGCGGTGTACGACCCGGAGGGCCGACCTCTCGCCCGGGGCGCGGACACCGGGGAGGACGTGCTGGTGGCCACTCTCGACCCGGCCGCGCTGGCGGCCACCCGCGCCGCGCACACCATGCTCACCGACCGCCCCGCGGACCAGGGGCTTCCGCGGGTGGCCCTGCGCGCCTGACAAGGCGCGGTCGCCGGGCCCTGTCGGCCGGACACCTTGGTCCCGTAAGGTCTCCGCGTGCCGTTGCTCCTGCTCGATCTGGACAACACCGTGCTGGACCGGGATGGGCCGTTCCGCGCCTGGGGTAAGCGCTTCCTGGACGGCATCGGCGCCCCGCCCACCGACCTCGACTGGCTGGTCTCCGTCGACGCGGACGGACTGACCGACCGGTGGGATGTCGCCGACGCCATCCGCGACCGGTACGAGCTGCGGATCCCCTCCATCGACCTGGTCGAGGAGCTGCACGAGGGGGTGGTGGCCCACACCCGGCTGGACCCGCTGGTCGCCTGTGCGCTGCGGATCGCCGACGACGCCGGCTGGGTGCCGGTGGTGGTCACCAACGGCGCGGTACGCCAGCAGGACGCGAAGATCCGCCGCACCGGCCTCGACCGGTACGTCGCCGACTGGGTGATCTCCGAGGAGGCCGGGGTCAGCAAGCCCAACCCGAGGATCTTCGCGCTCGCCGCCCAGCGGGCCCGGATGCCGCTGCGCGGCGCCTGGGTGGTCGGGGACAGCCCGGAGGCGGACATCGGCGGGGCGACCTCGGTCGGCCTGCCCAGCGTCTGGCTGCACCGCGGCCGCCGCTGGTCGGACAACCGGTTCGCCCCCACCCGCACGGTGGACGGGCTGATCGCCGCGGTGGCCGCCGTACTGGCGGGCTGACCGCCGTCACCCGCGCGGCGTAAATCGGTTGACCCGCCCGCGTCCGGTGGTGAGCATGGTGCCGCGCGAGGGCGCAGCCGGGCGGTGCCCGGTCGAGGAGAGGAGGTCGGTCATGGCCGTCTTTGCAGGGTCGTTCCACCTGCCTCCACCAGCCTCGATCGAAGGATCAACCCACCCGTGCGTGATAACGACTTCCCGGCGCCGCAGCGCCGTGGCCGCGGCAAGAGCCGCTTCGACGACGACGAACCGTACTTCCTGAAGCGGGGCCGGCACGCCGAGCCGGCCCTCGCCGAACCCGAGGACGAGCCCGACCCTGAGGACCGCTGGTCCTCCTGGGACGAGGCCGTGCACGGGCCCGAGCCGTATCCCGCGTGGCTGGTCACTGAGCTGGCCGCGAAGGATACCGAACTCGGCGTGCTGAAGACCGGCAAGGAGGCGGACGTCCATCTGGTCCGCCGTGCGGTGCCTGGTACCGACCGCTCCTGCCTGCTGGCGGCCAAGCGCTACCGGGACGCCCAGCACCGGCTCTTCCACCGTGATGCCGGCTATCTGGAGGGGCGCCGGGTCCGGCGGTCCCGGGAGAACCGGGCGATGGCCGGGCGGACCGCGTTCGGCCGGCAGATGATCGCCGGGCAGTGGGCGGCGGCCGAGTTCGCCGCCCTGGCCCGGCTCTGGGAGATCGGCGCCGCCTCCGGGCGGATCGCCGTGCCGTACCCGGTCCAGCTGCTGGGCACCGAACTGATGCTGGAGTTCGTCGGGGACGCCGAGGAGGGGCAGGCCGCGTCGCGGCTGGCCCAGCTCCGTCCCGAGGGCGCCGAGCTGCGCGACCTGTGGGAGCAACTGGTTGACGCCCTGGTCGTGCTGGCCCGGGCCGGGTACGCGCACGGCGACCTGTCCCCGTACAACCTGCTGGTGCACCGGGGGCGGCTGGTCATGATCGACCTGCCGCAGGTGGTCGACGTGGTGGCCAACCCGCAGGGGCCGGAGTTCCTGGCCCGGGACGTCCGGGTGGTCGGCAGCTGGTTCACCGCCCGGGGCCTGCCCGCCGCGGACACCGACCCGGTCGAGCTGACCGAGTTGCTGCTGCAGGAGGCGGGGATCCGCTGAGCGCGCCGCGTCCCGGGCGGGTGCTGTCCCGCCCGGGACGCCGGTGCGTGGTCCGTCGGTCCGGCCGCCGGCGCTGCCACTGCCAGGCGCCGCCGGGACCGCCGATCACTGGAGGTAGCGCTCGACCTCCGGGACCGGGCGTGCGCCCTGGGCGTCCGGGTCACCGTGCGCCTGGCGGGCCGCCCGGCGGCGGCGCAGCAGGTCCCAGCACTGGTCGAGGGACTCCTCCAGGGCCCGCAGCCGCTCCCGGGCCGTGTCGTCGGTGCCGGCCTCGTTCTCCTGCGCGGCCGCGCGCAGCCGGTGCTCCTCGTCGACGAGTTCGGAGATCCGGTTCAGGATGGTCTTGTCGTCCATGCCCCGAAGCTTGGCACAGGGGGCGGTGCCGCGCCCGGGTTCTCCTCGCTGCGCGCCGCCGGGCCGGCTCCCAGCGCCATGATCAGGTTCGCTTGAGCGAAGGTCCGGACGCTGCTACCGTGCGCCGGTGTCGATCGGATGGGTCGATGTACGCCATCGGGCACGTGACCGAAATGGCCCGCCAGGATGGTGTGATGGGTTCCCGTGGTAGGAGTCTCCGTACCAGGTTGTTCGCCCTGCTCGCGTCGCCGGCCGCGCCTCGGGCCTGCCCAGACTCGGCCGGGACAGCGTCGACGTGCTCGGCGCCCGGGCATCCGGGTACGACGCGGTGACCGTGACGCAGGCGCTGGCGGGACCGCGGCCGTGTCCGAACTGCCGGCGGGTGACCGGGAGCGACTGCCGGCGCGGCTGTCGCCGGCCGTCCGCATGGGACGCAGCACGGTGGACGCGCCGTTGACGGTCACCCGCCAGGCCGAGACCGGCGCGGTGGGCCGTGGGCCGGGCATCGCGCACGAGCAGGCGACCTGACGGGAACGCCGCACCGGCGCATCCCAGACGAGCACGGCACACCAGCAGGGGAAAAGAGGACGACGAGTGGGGCAGCAGACGGCTTCGAGCGCGGATCTGACGTGGCTGCTGGATGACCTGGTCGGCCGGGTCAAGCAGGCGGAACATGCCGTGGCGCTCTCCACCGACGGCCTGTTGATGGCCGCGTCCCGGGGGCTGAGCCGGGACGACGGCGAGCACCTGGCGGCGATGGCGGCCGGCATCCAGAGCCTGGCCCGGGGCGCGGGCAAGCGCTTCGGCGGCGGCCAGGTGCAGCA
This sequence comes from Micromonospora sp. NPDC047738, assembly GCF_040642675.1. NCBI lineage: Bacteria > Bacillati > Actinomycetota > Actinomycetes > Micromonosporales > Micromonosporaceae > Micromonospora > Micromonospora sp. NPDC047738. Next base: position 4,735 of record NZ_JBEYSO010000037.1, on the reverse strand, counting down.
GACGATCATCGAGATGCAGTCGTCGTTCCTCTTCGTCACGGCGGCCGGGCGCAACGCCTGCCTGGCCGTGCTGGCCGCCGAGGACGCCGACGTCGGCCTGATCGCGTACGAGATGGCGATGCTGGTCACCCGGGTGGGCCGGTTCGTCGCCACGCCGACCCGGGAACCGGCCACGGGGGAGAGCCCGGCGCGATGACCGGTCGGACCGCAGCCGACTGACGAGTCCCCGTACGACGTCGACGGGCCCCTCCCCGCACGCGCGGGAAGGGGCCCGTTCTGGGGTACGTCGTCAGCTGGCGATCATGCGACGCAGCACGTACTGCAGGATGCCGCCGTGTCGGTAGTAGTCCGCCTCACCGGGGGTGTCGATCCGGACCACGGCGTCGAACTCCACGCCGGTGTCGGTGGTTACCTTCACCGTACGCGGGGTCTCGCCGTCGTTCAGCGCGGTCACGCCGGCGATGGAGAAGGTCTCCGTGCCGGTGAGCCCCAGCGACTCGGCGGTGGTGTCGACCGGGAACTGCAGCGGCAGCACCCCCATGCCGATCAGGTTCGAGCGGTGGATCCGCTCGTACGACTCGGCGATGACCGCCCTGACCCCGAGCAGCATGGTGCCCTTGGCCGCCCAGTCGCGGGACGAGCCGGAGCCGTACTCCTTGCCGGCCAGGATGACCAGCGGGACGCCCGCCTCCTGGTAGGCCATCGCGGCGTCGTAGATCGAGGTCTGCTCGCCGGTCAGGTGGTTGACCGTGAAGCCGCCCTCGACGCCGGGGACGAGCTGGTTGCGCAGCCGGATGTTGGCGAAGGTGCCCCGGATCATCACCTCGTGGTTGCCCCGGCGGGAGCCGTACGAGTTGAACTCGTGCCGCGGCACGCCGTGCTCGGCCAGGTACTTGCCGGCGGGGGAGTCCGCCTTGATCGAACCGGCCGGGGAGATGTGGTCGGTGGTCACGGAGTCGCCCAGCTTGGCCAGCACTCGGGCGTCGGCGATGTCCCGCACCGGCTTCGGGTCCTTCGCCATGCCCTCGAAGTACGGGGGCTTGCGGACGTAGGTGGACTCGCCGGCCCAGGCGAAGGTGTCACCGGTCGGGGTCGGCAGCGACTGCCACCGCTCGTCGCCGGCGAAGACGTCGGCGTACGCGGAGCTGAAGCCGGTGGCGCCGATCGCCGAGGCGATGACGTCCTGGATCTCGGCGCTGTTCGGCCAGATGTCCCGCAGGAACACCGGGTTGCCCTGGCTGTCCTCGCCGATCGGCTCGTTGGCCAGGTCGATGTCCATGGTGCCGGCGAGCGCGTACGCGACCACCAGCGGCGGGGACGCCAGGTAGTTCATCTTGACGTCCGGGTTGATCCGGCCCTCGAAGTTCCGGTTGCCGGACAGCACCGAGACGACGGCGAGGTCACCCTCGTTGACCGCGGCGGAGACCTCCTCCGGCAGCGGGCCGGAGTTGCCGATGCACGTGGTGCAGCCGTAGCCGACCAGGTTGAAGCCGAGCTTCTCCAGGTAAGGGGTGAGGCCGGCCCGGTCGTAGTAGTCCATGACGACCTTGGAGCCCGGTGCCAGGGTGGTCTTCACCCACGGCTTGCGGGACAGGCCCTTCTCCACGGCGTTACGGGCCAGCAGCGCGGCGCCGATCATGACCTGCGGGTTGGAGGTGTTGGTGCAGGAGGTGATCGCCGCGATCACCACGGCGCCGTGGTCCAGCTCGTACTCGACGCCGTCGGCGCCGGTGACCCGGATCGGGTTGGTGGCGCGGCCACCGGCACCCGCCGCGGCGGTCTCCAGGTCGCGCGGCTCGTCGGCCGGGTCGCTGAACTCGTTGGCCGGCGGGTCGCTGGCCGGGAACGACTCGGCGCTGGCCTCGTCGGCCGGGCCGGCGGCGCCGCGGGGCAGCTGCTCGCGCGCCACGCCCGGCCTGAGCTCCTTCGCCACGCCGGCGGCCTCCTCGGCCACGTAGTCGGTCAGCGCGGAGCGGAACAGCGTCTTGGCGCTGCCCAGCGGCACCCGGTCCTGCGGGCGCCGGGGACCGGCCAGGGACGGCTCGATGGTGCCGAGGTCCAGCTCCAGGCGCTCCGAGTACTCCGGCTCGCGGGCCGGGTCGTGCCAGAGGCCCTGCTCCTTGGCGTACGCCTCGACGAGCGCGACCTGCTGCGGGTCGCGGCCGGTCAGCTCCAGGTAGCGGACGGTCTCGGCGTCGATCGGGAAGATCGCCACGGTGGAGCCGTACTCCGGGGACATGTTGCCGATGGTGGCCCGGTTGGCCAGCGGCACCGCGCTCACGCCCGGGCCGTAGAACTCGACGAACTTGCCGACCACGCCGTGCTTGCGCAGCATCTCGGTGATGGTGAGCACCAGGTCGGTGGCGGTGGTGCCGGCCGGCATCTCACCGGAGAGCTTGAAGCCGACGACCCGCGGGATCAGCATGCTGACCGGCTGGCCGAGCATCGCCGCCTCGGCCTCGATGCCGCCGACGCCCCAGCCCAGCACGCCCAGGCCGTTGACCATGGTGGTGTGCGAGTCGGTGCCGACGACCGTGTCCGGGTACGCCTGGCCGTTGCGCTCCATGACCGTACGGGCCAGGTACTCGATGTTGACCTGGTGCACGATGCCGGTGCCCGGCGGGACGACCTTGAACTCGTTGAACGCGGTCTGGCCCCAGCGCAGGAACTGGTACCGCTCCTTGTTGCGCTCGTACTCCAGCTCGACGTTGCGCTGGAAGGCGTCCTCGCGGCCGAACAGGTCGGCGATGACGGAGTGGTCGATGACCAGCTCGGCCGGGGCGAGCGGGTTCACCTTGGTGGCGTCGCCGCCGAGGTCGCGGACCGCCTCTCGCATGGTGGCCAGGTCCACGACGCAGGGCACGCCGGTGAAGTCCTGCATCAGCACCCGGGCCGGGGTGAACTGGATCTCCACGCTCGGGTCGGCGGTGGGGTCCCAGGCGCCGAGCTGCCGGATGTGGTCGGCGGTGATGTTCGCGCCGTCCTCCGTCCGCAGCAGGTTCTCCAGCAGGATCTTCAAGCTGTAGGGCAGCCGGTCGTGGCCCTCCACCTTGCCGATCTTGAAAATCTCGTAGCTCGCGTCTCCGACGCGTAGCTGGGTCTTCGCACCGAAGGTGTCGAGGCTCGCCACGTCGTACTCCTTCACACCAGCGACCGTGAGTAGTCCTGAGCAGTCTGTCGCACCGGCCCAGGTGTTGCCGTGGTTAGGCGACACTTACCTGCGCCCGGCGCTCAACAAAACCGTACGTCCGTCTTGCTATTCGCGCAACCTCGTGCCAGGGTTCGGGACGAGGAGGTGCCATCATGATCCATCACGTCCTGCTCGCCTGCCCACGGGGCTCCGAGGAGACGTCCCGGGCCTTCTACGTCGGCCTGCTCGGCCTCGTCGAGAAGGCCAAGCCGCCCGTTCTCGCCGCCCGCGGTGGTTGCTGGTTCACCGGGTACGGCGCGGAGCTGCACCTCGGCGTCGAGGACGACTTCCGGCCCGCCCGCAAGGCGCACCCGGCCCTGCTCCGCCCCGACCTCGACGCGCTCGCCGCCCGGCTGGTCGCCGCCGGCCACCCCGTGTTCTGGGGCGACGAGGAGATCCCCGGCATGCGCCGGTTCCACACCCACGACCCGCACGGCAACCGCCTGGAGTTCCTCGCCCCCGCCGCCTGACACGCCCACCGCCCATCGCCGACCGCCCTGCCCGAGCGGACGCGGGTCGGTGGAACGTCATGGCTGTCACAGCGGTCCGGCGACCTCGACGGCACGTCACCGACGAGCGGTGCCCTGCGGCGTCGGGCCGGGTGGCCCGGCCGGGTGGTGGCCGGCTGAGCGGACCGCCGACACCTGGCACCCGGGGGTAGGGTTCGAGGCCGGACCGGAAGGGGTGGCGGGTGCTCGACGTACAACACTGGCTGTCCGCGCTTCCCCCGGGCGTGGTCTACCTGATCGTCGCCGGAGTGATCGGCGTCGAGAGCATGGGCGTTCCGCTGCCCGGCGAGATCGTGCTGGTCAGCTCCGCACTGCTCGCCGCCACCGGGGTGGTGGAGCCGCACTGGGTGGCCACCGCCGCCGCGGCCGGCGCCATCGTCGGGGACTCCGTCGGGTACGCGGTGGGCCGGCGCGGTGGACGCCCCCTGCTCGAACGGCTGGGCCGGCGCTTCCCCCGCCATCTCGGCCCGGCGCACCTCGCCCGCGCCGAGCAGAGCTTCGCCCGGCACGGCGTCTGGGCGGTCTTCTTCGGCCGGTTCGTGGCGCTGCTGCGGATCCTCGCCGGCCCCCTGGCCGGCGCGCTGCACGTGCCGTACCGCCGGTTCCTGCTGGCCAACGCGGCCGGCGGTCTGGTCTGGGCGTTCGGCACCACGTACCTGCTGTTCACCGTGGGCCGGGCGGCCGAGCACTGGCTCAAGGACATCTCCTGGGCGGGCCTGGCGCTCGCCGTGCTCGCCGGCGTGGCCAGCACCTGGTGGCTGCGGCGCCGGGCCCACCGGCTGCAGTCGGCGGAGCCGGCCGCCGAGGCCGCGCCGGTACGCGCTGGCAGCGACCACTGACCCGGAGACGCCGAAGGGCCGGCCCTGTTGTTGGGGGTCGGCCGTTTCTGGGTGTGTCGAAGGGCCGGCCCCTGGTGGGGGCCGGCCCTTCGGGTTATCTCATGTGTCAGGAGGCCGAGTAGCCGCGGGTGGCGATCCAGTCGGCGAGGTTGTCGACGGTGATCCGGTAGGAGGCGGTGTTCGGGTTGGCGGAGTCG
>NZ_JBEYSO010000036.1:0-54469 GCF_040642675.1 Micromonospora sp. NPDC047738 | reverse complement strand
ACGACGGGGCTGGGGGCGAGGGTGACCGGCGCAGGGATCAAGCGTGACCGCCCGGAGCCGGTCACCCTCGCCCCCAGCCCACAACCGCAACCACCTCACAACCAGCCCACCAGAGCAACCAGAGTCGCGGTCAGAACCGCCAGGTCCAGGCGTCGGCGACCCGGGTGCCCGGGCCGAAGAGCTGCTCCAGGGTCTTGCGCAGGGTCTCCGCGTGCGGCGCGTCGTCGGTCAGTGCCACGCAGGAGGCGCCCCAGAACTGGATGTCCCGGGCCGCCTGCCGGCGTTGCTCGTCGCCGACCGCGGCGGGCACCCCCCGCTTCGCGATGTCGGCGAGCAGGGCTGAGGTGGGGCGCTTGTAGGTGCCCATGGCCGCCGAGCCGTCCCGGCCGTACGAGCCGATGAAGAAGCCTTCGGGCATGCCGAACGCCGCGTCGGCGGCGGTGGCCCAGCGCATCGGCCACGGGTCTGCCGGGGTGGCGGCGGGCACCGGGACCAGCACCCCGCCGGGCCGTACGCACTGCCGCCAGTGGCCGGCCGTGACGAACTCGGGCAGCGCCGGCCGGTCGGCGGTGGGCAGCGGTGTGGGGAAGACGGTGAGCAGGGCCGCGCCGACGGCCAGCGGCACCAGCCGCCGGGCCCGGCCGGATGCCGCCAGCGCCCGGTCCATCGCGAGGGTCAGCACGGTCCCGACCAGCGGCAGCACCGCCAGGGCGAACCGCATCGGCAGCGCGCCGTCCACCACGGGCACCCCGGCCAGCAGGGCGTACGGGGCGGGCAGCCCGGTCCGTTCGCCGGCGACGATGACCTCGGGACCGAGCGACAGCGCCCCCATGACCAGCGCGCCGGCGACGCAGGCGACCACCAGCGGGCGCCGGCCCAGCCAGAGCGCGCAGGCGGCGGTGACCAGCAGCAGCGGCCAGCCGAGGAAGGTGTTGTACTCGGCCGGCCCGGTGGTCAGGCGGGACGCGGTCGCGCTGCCCAGCACGGACTGTGGGGAGAGGGTGGACCAGCTGGCCAGGTCGGCCGAGAAGTAGTCCGGGCTGAACATGCCGTCGGCGACGCCCTGCGGCCCGGCGAACTGGTACCACAACGGGTACGCCAGCACGAGGAGCGCCAGACCGGTGGCGACCATCATTCCCCCGCCGAACGTCGGCAGCGCCCGGCGCAGCAGGGCCCGGTCGGTCAGCCCGTATGCCAGCGCCATCACCAGCAGGGTGACCGCGGTGAGGAAGAGCACTTCCTCGCCGATGAAGAGCTGGGCGGTGACCGCCGCGGCCAGCCCGACCGCCGAGCTGGCCAGCCGCCAGCGGTCCGGTCCGGTCGGGCGGCCGGCCGGGTCGGCGGCCCGGAGCAGCCGGATGACCAGCCAGACGATCACCGGAACCAGCCACTGGGCGGTCATGTGCAGGTGCCCGTTGCTCTGCGAGACCATGCCTGGCCCGAAGCCGCACAGTGCGGCGCCGAGTCCGGCGGCGAGCCGGCGGGCCCGCAGCGTCCGGGTGAAGAGCAGGTACCAGGCGACCGCCGTGCCGGCCAGGTTGCCGGCGGCCAGCAGGGCGAAGGTGACCGGTGCCCCGAACGCCCAGGTGACCGGGGCGAGGAGCACCCCGAGCGCGATGACCGTGGTGTTGGCCATCAGGTTGACCCCGTCGGGGGCGTTGAGCCGGTCGGTGAGCAGGCTGAAGTCGCCGAGCAGGGCGCGTGAGTCGACGGCGAGGAACCACTCGTAGAGGGTCTGGTCCGCCGCGTTGAGGGCGAGCACCCGCTGCCCCGGGGCCGGCCACAGCCCGTGGGTGAGCCAGCCGGCGAGCAGGGTGAAGAGCAGCCCGGCGAGCAGGTCCGCGCGGTGCCGGTCCGCGGTGGCCAGCAGGCGGGCCGTCCGGGTCGGGCGGGGGGCTGCCGGGTCGAGGCGGAGCGCCTGGTCGCGGTCGGGTCCGGGCGCGGTGCGGGCGGCGCTGGTCACGGCCTCGACCATAGCGGTGGCGGCCCGCGGGGTACGCCAGGTGGCGCCGTAGCGGCTACGGTGAGATCTGCACCGCCGCGTGTCGGCGCGCCGGTGCCACCTGCCCGGGTGGTGGAACGGCAGACACGGCCGCCTTAAAAGCGGCTGCCGCAAGGCGTGCGGGTTCGAGCCCCGCCCCGGGCACCAGACTCTCAGCTTTCCCACAGCTTCACTCCCGGCGCGGGGGTGCGTGCCACGTTTACCCTGGAGAGGCACGTTCACGTGCATCGACCCCCTGAGGGAGGCCTGAGAAGTGAAGACCTCGAACCCGGTGCTCGCCCGGCTCGGCCAGGCGGCCGAGCGTGAGCGGGCGGCCGGGTACGCCCAGCCCGGGCCGTACGGTCAGCCCGGATACCCGCAGCAGTACCAGCCGCAGCCGCAGCAGTACCCGACCCCCGGGTACGGCTACCCGGCGGCCGCGCCCACCGTGACCCCCATGACCCTGGACGACGTCGTCGTCAAGACGGTCATGCTGCTCGGCATCCTCGGCGTCTCCGCCGCGGCGGCCTGGGCGCTCGTCCCGGACGCCCTGGTCGGCGTCGCCTGGATCGGTGCCGCGGTCGTCGGTCTGGTGCTCGGTATGATCATCTCGTTCTCGCGGATGGCCAACCCGGCGCTGGTGGTGGCCTACTCGATCGTCGAGGGCGTCTTTGTCGGCATGGTCAGCAAGGCGTTCGAGTCGCTCTACAACGGCATCGTGCTCCAGGCCGTGGTGGCGACCTTCGGCGTGTTCTTCCTGATGGCGACGCTCTACAAGGCGCGGGTCATCCGGGCCACCCCGAAGTTCACCCGGATCATGATCGCGGTCATCGGTGGCCTCTTCGCGGTCATGCTGATCAACCTGGTGCTCGCGCTCTTCGGCGTGCACACCGGCCTGCGCGACAGCGGCCCGCTGGGCATCGGCTTCAGCCTGGTCTGCATCGTGGTCGCCTCGTTGAGCTTCGTCCTCAACTTCGCCCAGATCGAAGACGGCGTGCGGATGGGGCTCCCGCAGCGCTACGCCTGGACCGCCGCGTTCGGCATCGTGGTCGGCCTCGTCTGGCTCTACCTGGAGGTGCTGCGCCTGCTCAGCTACTTCCAGGGCGACGACTGACGGTCCCGCCGCCCGACCTGCGACGCCCGCCTGCCGCGACCGCGGCGGCGGGCGTCCTCGTTTTTCCCGCCGCCGCCGGATCACCGGGGGCAGAGTGGGAGCGGGGTACGTCGGCGAGGAGGTCGCGGTGCGGAGTGCCAATCCGGTGCTGACCCGACTGGACGACGTCGGCCGGACCGAGCGCCAGGTGCTCGGTGTCGGGGCCGCCGAGACGATGACCGTGGCCGACGTGGTCAGCCGGACGGTCGGTCTGCTGGTGCTCACCGGCGTCACGGCGGTCGCCGCCTGGGTGGTCGTACCGCCGGCGATCTGGATCTCGGCGGCGCTCGTCGGCAGTTCCCTGGCCAGCCTGGCGCTGGTGCTGGTCATCTCCCTCAGGCAGATCACCAGCCCGCCGGTCATCGCCGCGTACGCGGTGCTCCAGGGGCTGTTGCTCGGGGTGGCGAGCCGGGCCTTCGAGATGGTGTATCCGGGGATCGTGGCCCAAGCGGTGATCGGCACCTTCGGCGTCTTCCTCGGGATGGCCCTGCTCTATCGGGCCCGGGTGATCCGGGCCACCCCACGGCTGGCCCGGCTGGTCGTCGGCACGCTCCTCGGGATCGTGGCGCTCGGGCTGGTCAACCTGGTCGCGTACCTGGTCAGCGGGCGGCAGGCCCTGGCGGCGTACAACCTCACCGGCCAGGTCGGCTGGCTGCCGTGGGTCTTCTCGGTGGTGGCGATCATCGCCGGGGCGTTCAGCTTCATCCTCGACTTCGATCTGGTCGAGCGGTCGGTCCGGGCCGGCCTGCCCCGCCGGTACGCCTGGTTCTGCGCGTTCGGGCTGCTGGTCGGGTTGATCTTCCTGTACTGGCAGATCCTCCGCCTGCTCAGCTACGCCCGGCGCTGACCGTTCGACAACTCCAGCTCGGCTGGCGGCCATAATTCGGCCTTCGCGCCGGAAGGCGGCGCTGCGGCCCGAATGAAGGCCGGTCTGCCGCCGCGCCGCGACCTGGAGCCGTCGTAGACTCGGCCGCGATGAGCGCAGCGGAACTGGACCGGGCGGTGGAGCTGCTGGTCCGACAGGTCGGGCACTGGCAGCAGCCGCGCTGGTCGGCGGTGGCCGCGGGCGGCAACGTGTCGCGGGCCGACCTGGTGCACAAGCTGGTGCAGGAGATCGCCAACCTGGCGGCGGACGCGGAGGGCGAGCCGCGCCGGGAGGTGCCCCGGCTCGGTAACGATCTGGTCCTGCCCGACCAGCTCCGGGTGGTCGCCGCCGACCTGGTGGCGGCCGGTCCACCGGAGTCGGTGCTGGCCGAGGCCGTCGCCGCGGTGGCCGGCACTCGTTCCGCGCTGTAGCCGCGGCAGTGCGGGCTCGGGGCGGGCCAGGAGCCGAAGTGCTCCCGGATCAGCCGGGCGCCCCGTCGCCGCTGCCGTCAGCCGGCCCGCGTCAGCCAGCGCCGGACCTTCCGCCGCCGGGCCCGGTCCCGCGCCCGCAGCAGATCCGGCAGCTCGCGGTCGGCCGCCGCGGCCTGCCGGGCGTGCAGGACGCCGTACGTGAAGGTGTTCTCGCCGGCGGCGTACGCCCGCAGCGCCTGGCGGCGCAGCACCTCGCGGGTGACCGTCGAGTCCTGGTGCGCGCCGAGCAGGTCCTGCAGGTCCTTGAGCCGTGCCACCAGCCGGGCGGCGGGCTTCCCGGCGGCCGGCTCGCGCACCTCGACCGCGTAGCGGGCCGCCTTGGCCGCCTTGCGCGCCTCGTGCAGGGCGATGTCGTCGGTCCCGCCGGCCCGGTGCCCGGCGGCCAGGGCCCGGTCCAGGCGCTCGTCCGCCCGGCGCACCGCGCGGCGGACCCGGCGGGCCACCCAGCGGGCGTCCACCGCCCGGGCGGGCGGCCCCTCCAGCAGCGCGTCCACCCGGCGCAGCAGCTCGGCGTACCGGTCGGAGTCGAGTGCCGTGCGTAGCTCGTCGAGCGCCGTGGCCAGGTCGGCGGCGAACCGCTCGGCGAGCCGCGCCGCGACCGGGCCGAGCACCAGCTCGTCCGGCTCCGCGTGGACGGCGTCGGCGAGCCGGGCGGCCATCACCTGGGTGTCCCGGACCGGCCCGAGCTGCCCGCCCAGCCAGCGCAGCTCGCCGCGCACCAACTCGCTCTCCCGCCGGTCCCACAGCCCGCGGAACGTACGCAGGGTGGAGCGGAGTCGGCGGACGGCGACCCGCATGTCATGCACCGCGTCCTCGTCGCCGCTCCGCGCGCCCGGGTGGTTGCCGATCAGGGCGTCGCGCTGGGCTGCGGCGTAGTCGAGCACCGGCGCGGCGCCGGGATCGGCGGGCGCCGGCCGGGCGGCCGCGAGCCGGTTGGCGAGCGCCCGGTGCGACTTGGACACGGGCACCGGCCGGGCCCCGGCCTCGCGCAGCCGCCCCTCCACCGCGTCGAGCAGGGCCTCGTCGCCGTCGACCAGCTCGACCTCGATCTCGTGCCACGCCTGCCGCTCGCCGCCGACCAGATCGTGGGCCTCGACGCGGTCCTCGGCCACCTCGGCCAAGGTCCGGCCGGCCGGGTCGAGGAGGCGGCGTTCCCGGCGGCGGGTGACGATCCGGGCGGCCGGGGCGACCGGCCGGCCCCGGGACGCGGCCCGGAAGAGCGCGACCAACTCGGGCGGCGGGTCGCATTCATCCGGCCCAGCGGGGAACTGGTACTCGGTCCGGGGGCCGCCGGCGGCCCCGACCTTGAGGTGCCAGCCCGCGTCGTGCCCGCCGGTACGCCGTCGCAGCGCGAAGCCGCTCCGGGCCAGCCGCAGGTCGGTGGTGTCCAGGTAGACGGCGTCCAGGTCGAGGGCGGTGGCGTCGGACATCGCCGTGACGCCACCGCACCCCGTCAGGTCCGGCAGCCGGAATGCCTCGTCCCCGGAGTACTTGCGCTCGCGTTCCACGACGATGGCCATGGCGCCTCCGCTACCCGGGTCCGTCTCCGTCGAATCAGTTCAGCCGTTCGAGCACCATGGCCATGCCCTGGCCGCCGCCGACACACATGGTCTCCAGACCGACGGTCCGGTCGTGCCACTCCAGGGCGTTGAGCAGGGTGCCGGTGATCCGGGCCCCGGTCATGCCGAACGGGTGCCCGACGGCGATCGCGCCGCCCATCACGTTCAGCTTCTCCTCCGGGATGCCGAGCTGCCGGTACGACGGGATTACCTGCGCGGCGAACGCCTCGTTGATCTCGACGAGGTCGACGTCGTCGATGGTCATGCCGGCCCGCTTGAGCGCCTGCTTCGACGCCTCGACCGGGCCGAGTCCCATGATCTCCGGGGAGAGCGCGGTGACGCCGGTGGAGACGATCCGGGCCAGCGGGGTGAGGCCGAGGTCCCGCGCCCGCTGGGCGCTCATCACGATCACGGCGGCGGCGCCGTCGTTGAGCGGGCAGCAGTTGCCGGCGGTGATCCGGCCGTCCGGACGGAAGACCGGCTTCAGACCGGCGACACCGGCCAGGGTCACGCCCGGCCGTGGGCCGTCGTCGGCGCTGACCACGGTGCCGTCCGGGGTGGTCACCGGGGTGATCTCACGGGCCCAGAAGCCGTCCGCGATCGCCTTCTCGGCCAGGTTCTGGCTGCGGACACCGAAGGCGTCCATGTCCTCGCGGGTGATGTCGTAGACCTGGGCGAGGTTCTCCGCGGTCTGCCCCATCGCCAGGTAGATGTCGGGGAGTTGGTCGGCCTCGCGCGGGTCGGTCCACGCCTCGGCGCCGCCCTGGGCGCGGACCGCGGACCGCTCGCGCGCCGCCGCGAAGCGGGGGTTCTCCCAACCGCCGCCGACCAGCGCCCGCGCCTCCGGCGGCAGGGTGTCCGAGTTGCCCCGGGCGTACCGGGAGACGGTCTCGACGCCGGCGGAGATGAAGACGTCGCCCTCGCCGGCCCGGATCGCGTGCATGGCCATCCGGGTGGTCTGCAGCGAGGAGGCGCAGTATCGGGTCAGCGTGGCGCCGGGCAGGCCGTCCAGGCCGAGCAGGGTGGCGACCACCCGGGCCATGTTGAAGCCCTGCTCGCCCCCGGGCAGGCCGCAGCCCAGGTAGAGGTCGTCGATCGTGGTGGGGTCGAGCGCGGGTACCTTGTCGAGGGCGGCCTGGACGATGGTGGCGGCCAGATCGTCCGGGCGGACGTCCCGCAGGGAACCCTTGAACGCGCGACCGATGGGGGACCGGGCGGTGGCGACGATGACGGCGTCGCGGGGCGACTCAATCGGCATGAACCAACGTTAACCCGCGAGTAACTTGCGGCGGAAGCTGGCCGCCGGGCGGGAAATGTCACGCCCGGCGGGCCCGGTCAGTGGTGCCGGGAGGCGACCGCCGCGGCCGCCTCGACCGTGGGGAGCAGGGCGTGCGCCCAGACCCGGTAGCCGTCGGCGGAGGGGTGGAAGGCGTCGTGGCAGAGCGTCCCCGCGTCCGCCCGGAACACCGGGCCGGTCTCGGTGCCCAGGTCGACGACGCTGCCCCCGGCGTCCAGCACGGCCGACAGTTGGGCGCGGGCGAGCCGCCGCCCGGACCAGGCGAGCACCTGCCGGAGCGGGGACGCGACCGCGCGGACCGCGCCGAGGTCGGGGCAGGTGCCCACCACCACCTCGACGTGCGCCTCGCGCAGCCGGCGCACCGCCGAGCTCAGGTACGCGGCCGCGTCCGCCGGGCGGACCATCGCGGTCGCGTCGTTGGCCCCGATCAGGATCACCGCCACGTCGGGGCGTTCACCGAGCAGCGCCCGGGCCACCTGGGTGGCCAGGTCGGTGGAGCGTGACCCGGAGACGCCCACGCTGGACAGGTGCACCCGCCGGCCGGTCGGCCCCTCGGCCAGCAGGTGGGCGAGCTGGCCGCCGATGGTCTCCTCGAAGCGGTCCACCCCGACGCCGAGCGCCGACGAGTCGCCGAGCAGCACCAGCCGCAGCGGCGGCGCGTCCGCCCGGCCGACCGTGGCGCGCAGCGCGAGGCTCAGCTCGGGCTGCGCGTAGTGGCGGCTGCGGGCGGCGATGGCCTGGCCGGCGAGGATCGCCGCCCCACCCACCGTGCCAGCGACCAGGGAGACGGCCGCGGCCCGACCCAGCCGGACCACGAACTCGTTACGCCCCGTCATGACGACACCTCCCCAGGGCCGACGGCGCACAGGCCGGTCGGCTCGCGAGCCGTGCTCATGCCACGCTCGCGTTGTGCCTGATGATGCCCCCACTGGGCCCGCTCACGCCAGCCCTCCGCTTCGCTTCGGGCTGCCATGAGGCACCAGCGCACTACAGTGATGATTCGCTCGCTGACGCTCGCTCATGCCAGTCCCTCCAGGGTCGATGACTCGGCGTGGTCACCGGAGTGCGGCACCGCGCCGACGCCGAAGAAGGCACGCCGCCGAAGCTGCGCCCAGCGCCCCCCGGGCCCGTGGTCGCGGCCCCGGACCTGGGTGCCGCTGACCTCGGTGCCCGCGTGCCGGGCCGCCTCGTGGGCGGCCTCCGGGAGCGACCGTACGCCTTCCCGGCCGGGCAGCGGAGGCCGGCGGTCCTGACCGGCGCCGAGCGCGGAGAGCAGGGTGGGCAGCATCGCCGCCGCGGCGACCGCGTACCCCTCAGCGGACGGATGGAACCGGTCCCAGGCGAACATCCGGGCCGGCTCGGCGGCGAACCGGGGACCGAGCAGGTCGCCGAGGGAGACCGTTCGGCCGCCGGCCTCGACCACCGCCACCGTCTGCGCGGCGGCGAGCTGGCGGCTCCAGCGGCGGGCCAGCCAGCGCAGCGGCGGCTGGATCGGCTGGATCGCCCCCAGGTCGGGGCAGGTGCCGACGACCACCTCGCAGCCGGCCGCGCGCAGCGTGCGGACCGCGTCGACCAGGTAACGCACCGCCACCGACGGCGGAGTGCGATTGGTGACGTCGTTGCCGCCGATCAGGATGACCGCGATGTCCGGCTCGACCTCCAGGGCCGACTCGACCTGCGGCTTCAGCCCGGCCGACAGGGCGCCCACCACGGCGAACCGGTGCAGCCGGACCGGCCGGTGCAGCCGGCGGGACAGCCCGGTGGCCAGCAGCGCACCCGGGGTCTCCCGGCGGCGGTGCACGCCGTAGCCGGCGGCCGAGGAGTCGCCCAGGATCACCATGGTGACGGGCGGGCCGGGAAGCTTCGCGCCGTAGACCCCGTCGCAGCGGGGCGGGGGTGCCTCGGCCATCGGGATGGTGCGCCGGGCCTGCCGGGCCTGGCCGAGCAGCACCCCGCCCGTCGCGACGGTGGCCGCCACGGTGGCGCCCGTGCCGATCGCCGCCAGGCGGGCGATCTGCCGGGCTCGCCGCCAGCCGGCTGGTACGGCGGAACCAGCTTCCCCCATGAAACGACACTATCGCGCCGTTTCGACACCCGCTCTTCGCGATCGTGCGGCTGACAAAGCGCGGTTCCGGGTACCTGTTTCCGGGCGGGTGGCGGCGCTCTTGCGCCGGGGCCGCACTCTGGTCGGGCGAGCGGAAAGGGGCGACACACATGGGCAGGACGTTGAAGCGGAGCGCGGCCTTCGCCGCGTTGGCCCGGGCGCTGGCGAGCGGGGCGCGGGGCGGTCCCGCGCTCGGTGCCCGGCTGGCGGCGCTGCCCCGGATGATCCGGGCCACCGCCAAGGGGGAGTACGACGGCGGCCTGCGGCTGGCCCTGATGGCCGCGGCCACGGCGTACGTGGTCTCGCCGATCGACCTGCTGCCGGAGATCCCGCTGGCGGTGCTCGGCCTGGCCGACGACGCGGTGATGGTCACCTGGCTGGCCGGCAGCGTGCTCGCCGAGACCGAGCGGTTCCTGGAGTGGGAGGCGCGGCGAAGCTCCGTCATCCCGGGACGTGTGGTGCCCTGACGGCACGTACCCTGGGCGACGAATGAACGTCTGCTAGGACGCCGACGCCGGCGCCGCAACGAAGGGCACAACGAGGTGCAGTACTACGACAACGTCGTCGACCTGATCGGCAACACCCCGCTGGTCCGCCTGCGCAACGTCACCGAGGGCATCCAGGCGACCGTGCTCGCGAAGGTGGAGTACGTCAACCCGGGCGGCTCGGTCAAGGACCGGATCGCGCTGCGGATGGTGGAGGATGCCGAGCAGGCGGGGCTGCTCAAGCCCGGGGGCACCATCGTCGAGCCGACCAGCGGCAACACCGGCGTCGGGCTGGCCCTGGTGGCCCAGCTCAAGGGTTACAAGTGCGTGTTCGTCTGCCCGGACAAGGTCAGCCAGGACAAGCAGGACGTGCTGCGCGCGTACGGTGCCGAGGTGGTGGTATGCCCGACCGCGGTGGCGCCGGAGGACCCGCGCTCCTACTACAACGTCTCCGATCGGCTGGCCCGGGAGATCCCCGGCGCGTGGAAGCCCAACCAGTACAGCAACCCGGCCAACCCCCGCTCGCACTACGAGACCACCGGCCCGGAGATCTGGCAGCAGACCGAGGGACGGATCACCCACTTCGTCGCGGGCGTCGGCACCGGCGGCACCATCTCCGGCATCGGCCGCTACCTCAAGGAGGCATCCGAGGGGCGGGTCAAGGTCGTCGGCGCGGACCCGGAGGGTTCGGTCTACTCCGGCGGCACCGGCCGGCCGTACCTGGTCGAGGGCGTCGGTGAGGACTTCTGGCCGGAGACGTACGACCGGACCATCGCCGACGAGATCGTCGAGGTCTCCGACAAGGAATCCTTCGAGATGACCCGGCGGCTGGCTCGCGAGGAGGGCCTGCTGGTCGGCGGCTCCTGCGGCATGGCTGTGGTGGGTGCCCTGGAGGTGGCCCGCAAGGCCGGCCCGGGCGACGTGGTCGTGGTGCTGCTGCCGGACGGCGGCCGGGGCTACCTGTCGAAGATCTTCAACGACAACTGGATGGCCCGGTACGGCTTCCTGGACAACTCCGGCGCCGAGCCGACGGTTGCCGACGCGCTCGCCAGCAAGCCGGGCGGGCTGCCCGAACTGGTGCACGTCCACCCGACCGAGACGGTCCGCGACGCCATCGACTACATGCGCGAGTACGGCGTCTCCCAGCTCCCGGTGCTCAAGGCCGAGCCGCCGGTGGTCACCGGCGAGGTGGCCGGCTCGATCGCCGAGAAGGACCTGCTCGACGCGCTCTTCACCGGCCAGGCCCACCTGCACGACACGATCGAGCGGCACATGGCCGCGCCGCTGCCGATGATCGGCGGCGGGCAGCCGGTGAGCGAGGCGGTCGGGCTGCTGGAGAAGGCCGACGCCGCCCTGGTGCTGGTCGACGGCAAGCCCAAGGGCGTGCTGACCCGGCAGGACCTGCTCGCCCACCTCGGCGCGCGCTGAGTCCATCGACGAGGGCCGTTCCCGCCGGGGAGCGGCCCTCGTCGCGTCAGCGGCTCAGCTCCGTCGGCACCGCCACCACGTCGACGAGGGCGCCCCGGCGCAGCACGGTGACCGGCAGCCGGGCGCCGATGGCCGGGCCGAGCATCAGCCGCTGCAGGCCCTGTCCGTCCTGCACGGGCCGGCCGCCGGCGGCGAGGATCACGTCGCCCAGGTAGATCCCGGCCATCCCGGCCGGGCTGCCCGGCACCACCTCCACCACGCGCAGCCCGCGTCGCTGCCCGGTCCGTGCGACGACCTCCGGCGGCAGCGGAACCGGCACGCCGGCGACCCCCAGCCAGGCTCGGCGTACCCGGCCGTCGGCGGTCAGGTCGGTGATGATCTGCCGGGTGGTGGCGTTGATCGGCACGGCGAGGCCGAGGCCGTACCCGGCGACTGCCGTGTTCACCCCGACCACCCGGCCGCTGGAGTCGGCCAGCGCCCCGCCGGAGTTTCCCGGGTTCAGCGCCGCGTCGGTCTGGATGACGTCCTCGATCAGCCGGGTGACCCGCCCGTCCCGGGCCGGCAGCGACCGGCCCAGCCCGGAGACCACCCCGGCGGTGACCGAGCCGGCCAGCCCCAGCGGGTTGCCGACTGCGACCACGAGCTGGCCGATCCGCAGGCGATCCGCGTCGCCCAGCTCCACCGGCGGCACGGTCGTCTCCTCCGCCCGCAGCACGGCCAGGTCGGACAGCGGGTCGGCGCCGACCACCCGGAACCCGGTTTCGACGCCGTCGCCGAAGGCGGCCGAGCCGTTCCGGGCGCCCTGCACCACGTGCGCGCTGGTGAGCAGCAGTCCGTCCGGGCCGATCACCACGGCGGAGCCGGCGCCCGCGCCGCGCGCGGTCCGCACCGACAGGGCGGCCACGCTGGGCAGCACCCGCGCGGCCACGCCGGTCACCACCCGGGAGTACGCGTCGAGCGCGGCGTCCTCCGCCCGCTCGGTGTGCTCGGTGTCCATGCCGGTGCCAACGCGCCCGCGCCGACGCCCATGCCCCGATCCGCTCAGAGCGAACGGCGTGCCGCTGATCGGGAAGAGGTCTTCCTGGGCCGTTTGCGGTGACGGGACCCTCAGATTTCGCGTGCGTAGCGGAGCTGGGAAACGGTTGCGGGGCCGATCCGATCGTCGCGGCGGGCGCCGGTGGCGGTCCAGCCGCCGCGCTCGTAGAACCGACGGGCGGTCGTGTTCCGCTCCAGCACCCAGAGCACGGCCCGGACCCAGCCGCGCGCCCGCATCGCGCCGAGGGCGTCGACCATCAGCGCCCGCCCGGTGCCGCGGCCCCGCTCGTCGGGCTCGAGGTGGATCGCGTTGAGCAGTCCGGTGGCGGGATCGCCCTCGTCGTCGGGGCCCAGGTAGCTGAAGCCGACGCGTCGGCCGTCGCGCTCGGCGACCGTCATCCGGTGGTCGTCCCGCTCCCACTGCCAGCGCTCGACCCAGTACCGGCCCATCGCCTCCGGCGTCGGCTCGGCCAGCGCCGCCGCCGGTAGAAACGACCCGTATGCCGCCACCCGGGAGCGCTGGTGCAGGGCGCCGACCGCCATCAGGTCGGCCTCGGTGGCGGGGCGCAGGGCGACAGTCACCCGGCCGAGGCTACCCGCCGGGGCGGCACCGGCACGGTCATCAGGTCCTCGGCGATCACCAGCTCCCCGGTGAAGTACGCGCGGGCCTCGTCGGCGAACCGGCGGGGATCGGCGTACCGCTGGGAGAAGTGGGTGAGCACGAGGGTGCGTACCCCGGACTCGGCCGCCACCCGTGCGGCCTGCGCCGCGGTCAGGTGGCCGGCCTCGGCGGCGAGGGCGGCCTCCGATTCCAGGAACGTCGCCTCGATGACCAGCAGGTCGGCGTGCTCGGCCAGGGCCCACACCCCGTCGCAGAGCCCGGTGTCCATCACGAAGGCGAACCGCTGGCCGGGGCGGGTCACGCTCACCTCGTCCCGGGTGACGCGGCGTCCGGCCAGGTCCAGGTGGCCGACGCGGATCAGCTCGCCGACCGCCGGGCCGGCGACGCCGTACGCGGCCAGCTTCTCCGGCAGCATCCGGCAGCCGTCCGGCTCGATGAGCCGGTAGCCGTACGTCTCGATCGGGTGCTGCAGCCGGCGGGCCTCCAGCGTGCCGATGCCCAGGCTGATCCGCTGCCCGTCGACCTCGATCGGCTCCACGGTCAGCTCGGCCGCCTCGTAGAAGCTCGACGCGTGGTGCAGCCGGTGGAAGTACTCGATGCCACCGGCCGGGAAGGTCACGGCCACCGGGTGCGGCACCCGGTCCAGGGAGAGCCGCTGGATCACGCCGGGCAGGCCCAGGCAGTGGTCGCCGTGGAAGTGGGTGACGCAGATCCGGGTGAGGTCGGTGGCCGAGATCCCGGTGTGCAGCAGCTGCCGTTGGCTGCCCTCGCCCGGGTCGAAGAGGAGCACCTCGTCGTCCCAGCGCAGCAGGTAGCCGTTGTGGTTGCGCTGTCGGGTGGGGGCCTGGCTGGCCGTACCGAGCACCACCAGCTCGCGCATGGACACCGCAACCCCCTGGAGCATGAAGCGACCCCCGGGGCTTCCGCGCTCGCGCGCGGGCCGGCTGGACTGGGCCGGCACCCCGGGGGTCGGGTGGCTGTCGTGGATTCGCCGCACCGCTGCCACACGGTCTCGACGATGGTGCCTGTGCCCGCCTCGCGGCGGACGGGATTACTGTCGAGGACAGCGGCTAGCGGACAGCCACCTCACGAGTCCGATTGCTATACAAAGCTGGACCACCTCCTTTCCCGTGTACCGCCACGCTATCCACTTCCCGGCGGCCCCGGCAACGGATTTCGATCACAGACCCGCCCGAAGCCCGAACCACGCCCAGCGGCTGTCGACGGGCGATCGCGTTCGGGGCGCTACGAACTTGATGACGTAGGTGGATCAGGGCGTGCGGCGATGATCCCGGCGATGCCGTCGAGGATGCACCGCAGGCCGAACTGGAATCCGTCGTTGTCGCTCGGACCGAATGCTCCGTTTTCGGCCGCTTCGACCAGTGCCGGGTAAGCGGTGGCGTGGCTCCGCAGCAGCTGGGTCAGCCCGGTGGCCAGCTGGGCCCCGCCTTCGGCGGCGATGCCGGTCTCGGCCTGCACCTGGTTGCGGACGTGTCCGATGACCACCAGGGCGGCGTCGACCCGTTCCGGGCCGCTCAGGCCGGTGCCGGCCAGGGCGGCCACCGCCCGCTCCAACCAGCTCAGCTCCCGAGGGCCGATGGCACGCACCTGCGTGGTCGCCGCGGCGAGCCAGGGATGGCGCCGGAACACGGTGTGGAGCCGATGCGCCCAGCCTTGCAGCCCGGCTTGCCAGCCGGCTGAGGTGTCGACGGGCGGGGCCTGACCCATCGCTGTGTCGATCATGAGGGCGACCAGTTCCGCGCGACCGGGTACGTGCCGGTACAGCGACATCGCGGTGAAGCCGAACCGGTCCGCCACCCGCTTCATGGTGACAGCCGCCAGCCCTTCGGTGTCGGCGATCTCGATCGCCGCGTCGGTGATCTCCGCCGGGTTGAGCGCTGGCCGAGGCCCCCGGCTGCGTCGCCCGCCGTCCCCCCAGAGCAGCTCCATCGCACTCGCCTCGACGTTCACCCGGCCTCCTCGTGCCCGTCCTCCGGGCTTGACGCCCGCTTCCGGCACTGTGTATAACATAAACAGAACTGCTTAGGCGATAAACAGTTAAGGATGGGGACGTGGCAGCATTGATGGGCAGGACGGCGTTGGTCACTGGCGGGTCGCGGGGCATCGGCCGGGGCATCTGTGCGCGGCTCGGCGCCGAGGGCGCGCTGGTCGCCGTGCACTACGCCAGCAACGACGCCGCCGCCAAGGAGACCGTCGCAGCGATCGAGGCGGCCGGCGGGCGGGCGTTCCTGATCAAGGCCGAGCTGGGCGTTGACGGCGACGCCGACACCGTGATCGCGGCACTCGAGGCGGGGCTGCGGGAGAGGACCGGGCAGGCCCGGTTGGACATCCTGGTCAACAACGCCGGTGTCAACGACTCCGGCGGCGGCATCGACAGCGAGACCCCGCAGGCGTTCGACCGGCTGTTCGCGGTCAACGTGCGCGCGCCGTTCTTCCTCATCCAGAAGGCGCTGCCGCTGATGGGCGACGGCGGGCGGATCATCAACATCGGATCCGGCGTCACGCGGATTGCCCTCCCCGGCGAGCTGGCCTACGCGATGACCAAGGCCGCGATCGAAACCCTGACCCGCAACGTGGCGAACCAGCTCGGTTCGCGCGGCATCACCGTCAACACCGTGGCCCCGGGGCCGACGCGTACCGACAAGACGGCGTTCTTCCTCGACCGTCCCGAGGCCCAGGCCGCGGTCGCGGCGTCTCAGGCCATCGAGCGCGTGGGCACGCCCGCCGACATCGCCAATGTGGTCGCGTTCCTCGCCAGCGAGGACAGCGCCTGGCTTACCGCCAACCTCATCGACGCCACAGGCGGCAGCTACCTCGGGCCCAAGAGACTCGGCTGAGGCCCGATTTTGGTGGTGGTCGAGGCGCCGGTCCGAGGTTCGACCACCACCACGTCGGCCCCTCGTGCGGCAACCCGCGCGGACTGGCCGGATCGGTGCGTCACAGCAGGGGTCGGCCGGCGTGACGGCGGGTGAGTCGTTCACGTCATCAAGTTCGTAGCCATCCGAGCCGTCCTCGTCCCGGGAGCCCGGAGCCCGCAGTCAGTCCAGGCCGATCGGGCCCTCGCGGGGGCCTTCCTCCGAGGCCGGCTGGACGGCCAGCGACGGGAAGTCGGCCAGGTCGCCCTCCGGCTCGGCGTCCCACTCGGGGAAGACCAGTGGGCTCTGCAGGTAGAGGCAGAGCAGCTGAGTCAGGTGACGCAGCCCGTCGAGGTGGGTGCGCTCGTGCCCGTGCGTGGCGTCCACGCCGAAGCCGAGCAGCGCCACGCGGGCGTGCGCGCCGGCCTCGACCGCGGCCGCCACGTCCGACCGGTAGTAGTCGAAGACGTCCCGGACCAGGTCGACGCCGTGCTCCCAGGCGATCGACGCCAGGTTGCGGGTGAGGTGGTAGTCGAACGGACCCACCCCGTCGCCCATGGCCAGGGTGGCCGCGTCCTCCCGGGACTGCTGCCCCGGGGCGACCACCGCCGCGTCCACCGAGACGATCTCCGCCACGTCCGGGTCGAGGCCGTGGCTGGCCCCGTGCCCGATCTCCTCGGTGACCGTGACCAGCAGGTGCGCGGTCACCGCCGGGGTGACGCCCGCGTCGACCATCGCCTTGAACGCGGTCAGCACCGCGGCCACACCGGCCTTGTCGTCCAGGTGCCGGGACTTGACGTACCCGCTCGGGGTGATCGTCGGGTGGGCCAGCAGCGCGACGAAGTCGCCCGCGTCGACGCCGAGGGCCCGCAGGCCGGCGGCGTCGGCGACCGGCTCGTCGACCCGCACCTCGACCAGTTCCCAGCCGACGCCCTGCAGGTCGACCGCCTCGTTGTAGCGGTGCCCGCTGGCCTTCAGCGGCAGCACCTGGCCGGTGATCACCCGGTCCAGGTCGTCGGTGAAGATCCGGACCTGGGCGCCCTCGGCGAACCGGGCACTGTGCGTGCCGATCGGCTTCAGCTCCAGCCGGCCGTTCTCCTTGAGCCCCTTCACCATGCCGCCGATGGTGTCGGTGTGCACCACGATCGCCCGGTCGGCGCCGGTGGCCCGGGGGCCGGGGAGGCTGGCGCTGAGCGCCCCGCGCCGCGTCAGCGTGGAACTGATGCCGAGCGCGGACAGCCGTTCCCCGACGTACTGCTGGATGTGGTCGGTACGCCCCGACGGGCTGGGGATCTCCAGCAACTCGACCAGCACCTGGCGCAGGTAGTCGAGGTCCAGCTCCAGGGGCTTCGGGTTCACGCGGCGCCTCCGGTCCCGGCCGGGGACCAGAGCCGCTGCGGCGCCCGGGTGCCGGGGAAGAGCAGGTCGACGAAGCGCTCGGCGGTCGGCTGCGGCTCGTGGTTGGCCAGGCCCGGCCGCTCGTTCGCCTCGATGAACACGTGCTCCGGCCGGTCCGGCGCGGGCACCAGCAGGTCCAGCCCGGTCACCGGGATGTCCAGCGCCCGGCTGGCCGCCACGCACGCCTCGGCGATCTCCGGGTGCAGCTCCGCGGTGACGTCGTGGATGGTGCCGCCGGTGTGCAGGTTGGCGGTCCGGCGTACGGCGAGCACCTGCCCCTCGGGAAGCACGTCGTGCATCCGGTGACCCGCCTCGGCCACCACCTCACGGGTCATGTCGTCGATCGGGATCCGCGACTCGCCCCCGGTGGCGGCGGCCCGCCGCCGGCTCTGCCGCTCGATCAGCTCGGTGACGTCGTGCAGCCCGTCGCCGGTGATCTGGGCGGGCCGGCGTACGGCGGCGGCCACCACCTCGTGGTCGATGACGATCACCCGCAGGTCGTCACCCTCGCGCAGCTCCTCGATCAGCACGTCCGGGCAGAACCGCCGGGCCAGCGTGACCGCCGCGGCCAGCGCCTCGGGCGTACGCACCCCGACGGTGATGCCGTTGCCCTGCTCGCCCCGGGCCGGCTTGACCACCACCGGGCCGACGTCCGCCAGGAAGGCCAGGTCGTCGGCGTCGCCGGTGGCGGTCCGGCCACGTGGCACGGAGAGCCCCGCCTGGGTGAGGATCCGGCGGGTCACCCGCTTGTCGTCGCAGCGGCTCATCGCCACCGCCGAGGTCAGCTCGGACAGCGACTCCCGGGTGTGTACGGTCCGGCCGCCGCTGGTCAGCCTCAGCTCACCCCAGTGCGGGTCGGTGACCTCCACCCGGATGCCGCGCCGCATCGCCTCGTCGGCGACGATCTTCGCGTACGGGTTGAGCCCGTCGTACCCCTCCGGGGTGGCGGGCAGGAAGAGCCGCTCGTTGATCGGGTTCTTCCGCTTCACGCAGAGCGTCCCCGTGCGGTGGAAGCCCAGCCGCTCGTAGAGCCGGATCGCCCCGGAGTTCTCGGCCAGCACCGAGAGGTCCACGAATGCCCGGCCCCGCTCGTCGAGCCGGTCGGCCAGCGCGGTGAGCAGGGCCTGCCCGGTGCCGGGCGGCGCGGTGTTGAAGTCCACGGTCAGGCACCAGAGGCTGGCCCCCCGCTCCGGGTCGGCGAAGACCGCGACGTGGTCCACCCCGGTGATGGTGCCGACCACCTCGCCGGTGGCCGCCTCGGCGACGAGGTGCAGGAACCGGTCGCTGGCGGCGTTGTCGACCAGCACCTCGACCGGGGCGGTGACCATGCCGTTGCGGGCGTAGATGCGGTTCACCGCGTCGGCGTCGTCGGCGTCGCGCAGTGGCCGGATGGTCAGGCCGGAGACCTCACCGGCCGCGGTGGCGGCCGGCCGGCGCTCGCCCAGCGGCAGCCGGTAGGTCAGCGACGGGTCGATGAACAGCTCGTCCGGCAGCCGGGAGACCAGCACGTGCGGATCCCGCAGGTAGATGCAGATGTCCCGGGCGCCGACGGCCTCGGAGCGCAGCACGTCGGCAACGGCAACCTGCTCGCCGAACGTCTGCCCGAAGACCAGCCGGCCCCAGCCGCAGTCCAGCACCACCCCGTCCGAGTTGGCGTCGCGACGTGGCTCGGGTGCGCCGGGGGCGACCGGGTCGCCGCCCGGGCCGACGCGTTCCCGGCGGCGACCCAGCATCCGTTCCCGGTCGGTACGGGCCGTGCCGGTGGCGAGGGTGTCGGTCACGGTCAGTCGATTCCGTGGCTCTGGAGCCACATTTCCAGGAGTCCGAGTTGCCACAGCTTGTTTCCGTTCAACGGGGTCAGTTCGGCGTTCGGGTCGGCGAGCAGTGCGTCGACGTACTCCGCGCGGAACAGGTCGCGGCGGCGGGCCTCCGGGGCGGTGAGGGCATCGCGTACCCGGTCGAGGAGCTTGCCCTCGAGATGGGTGAGGCCCGGCACCGGGAAGTAGCCCTTCGGCCGGTCGATGACCGCGTGGGGGAGGAGCCGCCGGCCGATCTCCTTGAGTACGCCCTTGCCGCCCTGGGCCAGCTTCAGCTCCGGTGGGCAGCTCGCGGCGAGCGCCACGAACTCGTGGTCGAGGAACGGCACCCGGGCCTCCAACCCGTGCGCCATGGTCATGTTGTCCACCCGCTTCACCGGGTCGTCGGTCAGCATGACCTGGGTGTCGATCCGCAGGCCGGCGTCCACCGCGGTCTGCGCGCCGGGCCGGGTCAGGTGCGCGGCGACGAACTCGCGCGCCGGGTCGCCGCCGAGCAGCCACGCCGGGTTGAGCACCCGGGCCAG
This sequence comes from Micromonospora sp. NPDC047738, assembly GCF_040642675.1. Taxonomy (NCBI): domain Bacteria; kingdom Bacillati; phylum Actinomycetota; class Actinomycetes; order Micromonosporales; family Micromonosporaceae; genus Micromonospora; species Micromonospora sp. NPDC047738. The sequence goes on along the minus strand of NZ_JBEYSO010000036.1, from coordinate 34,834 downwards.
GCCGGCCGCGTCGCGGTCGAAGAACGCCTTCGCGTACGTATCGAGTGCCCGCTCGCGGTCGACCCCGGCGAGCGGCGGGTACCAGTGGTAGCCACCCAGAATCTCGTCCGCGCCCTGGCCGGACTGGACCACCTTGACATGCCGGGCCACCTCCTGGCTGAGCAGCCAGAACGCCACGCAGTCGTGGCTGACCATGGGCTCGCTCATCGCCGCGACGGCGGCCTCCAGCGGCGGCAGCAGGTCGCCGGTGGGCACCCGGATCTGGTGGTGGTCGGTGGCGAAGGTCTTGGCGACCAGGTCGGAGTAGACGAACTCGTCGCCCTCCCGGCCGCCGACCGCGTCGAAGCCGATCGAGAAGGTGGCCAGGCCGGACTGCCCCTCCCCGGCCAGGAGCGCGACGACCAGGCTGGAGTCCAGGCCGCCGGAGAGCAGCACGCCCACCGGCACGTCGGCCACCATCCGCCGGCGGACGGCGGTGGTGAGCGACTCCAGCAGCGCGTCCTGCCAGTCCCGTGCGGACCAGCCGGCCCGCTCGGCGGCCCGGGTGAAGGACGGATCCCAGTAGACCCGCTCGTGGCGGGAGCCGTCCGGCTCGTACACCCGGACGGTGGCCGGGGGAAGCTTGGTGACGCCGCGCAGGATGGTCCGCGGCGGTGGCACGATGCTGTGAAAGCTCAGGTAGTGGGCCAGCGCCACCGGGTCGATCGAGGTGTCGACGCCGCCGCCGGCCAGCAACGCCGGCAGGGTGCTGGCGAAGCGGACCAGGCCCGGCGCCTCGGTCAGGTAGAGCGGCTTGATGCCGAGGCGGTCCCGGGCCAGGATCAGCCGTCCGGTGTCCCGCTCGCTGATCGCCACCGCGAACATGCCGATCAGGTGGTCGACGAAGTCGAGCCCCCACTCGGCGTACGCCTTGACCACGACCTCGCTGTCGCCGGAGGAGAAGAAGCGGTGCCCCTTGGCCTGCAGCTCCGCGCGCAGCTCTCGGTAGTTGTAGATGCAGCCGTTGAAGACGCCGGTGAGACCGGCGGCGGAGTCGACCAGGGGCTGGCCGCTCGCGGCGGAGAGGTCGATGATCTTCAGGCGCCGGTGTCCCAGGGCGATGGGGCCCTGTGACCACACCCCGCTGTCGTCCGGTCCTCGGTCACTCATGGTGGCCGCCATCCGCTCCACCGCCGTCACATCGGCGCGTGAACCGTCATGGCGGAACTCCCCAGCCAGTCCGCACATGCCGGCCCATGCTGCCAGAGGACGTTGCGATCCGCCGGTTGAGCTGATGACGGCCGGGCGACGCATTGCTACTATGCGCGCCCGCGCCTTCTGCCCCCGTTGGCGGTTGCTGAACGTGACGCGGGCAGTTGGCTTCTGCGTCGGTGCTACCGGTATGGCAGGATTCGCCGGGCTGGCTTCTGTGACGAATGTCCCAGTAGTGGAAACGGTTGGCGGCGTGGACGGCGATCGATGCCACCCTGGCCGCCGACCGGCCGCCACGCCGTGACGGCCGGTGGCACGACGGGACGAGTCAGCCGGCCGTGCGGGCCACGCCCACCGGACAGCTCAGCCCGTTCGGGCCGTGGTTGCAGTACCCGTTCGGGTTCTTGGTCGGCGCCAGGTACTGCTGGTGGTAGTCCTCGGCGAAGTAGTAGTCGCCGAGCCGGGCGATCTCCGTGGTGATCTCGCCCTTGCCGGCCCGCGCCACGATCGGCGCGAACGCGTCCCGGGACGCCTGCGCGGTGGCGAGCTGGTCGTCGGTGGAGGCGTAGATCGCCGAGCGGTACTGCGTACCGACGTCGTTGCCCTGGCGCATGCCCTGGGTCGGGTCGTGGTTCTCCCAGAAGACCTTGAGCAGGTCCTCGTAGCTGATCCGGCTGGGGTCGTAGACCACCTGGACCACCTCCGCGTGCCCGGTCATCCCCGAGCAGACCTCCTCGTACGTCGGGTTCGGCGTGTAGCCGCCCGCGTAACCGGCCGACGTGGTGATCACGCCCGGCAGAGTCCAGAACAGCCGCTCGGCACCCCAGAAACAACCCATCCCGAACACGGCGACCTGCGCGCCCTCAGGGAAGGGCCCCTTCAACGAGGACGGCAGCACCTCGTGCCGGTCGGCGATCGGCATCGCGATCGCGCGGCCCGGCAGGGCCTGGTCGGGAGAGATCATCTCGGCCTTCATGCGGCGAAGGAACACGGTGGGACTCCTCTCTTGGCTTTCCCAGCCTGTGCAACACCGCCGGTCCCCGCTTCCTTACCCGCCCGGGGCGAGGTCAGGCCAGCGCGGCGGCGATCCGATCGGCGTACCCCCGGGCCTCCGCGTCGTCCGTGTAGCGGGTCCGCGGCCAGAAGAAACCGCGCAGCCCGTCGCCCTTCGTCCGGGGCACCACATGGGTGTGCAGGTGCGGAACGGACTGGGACACCTTGTTGTTGACCGCCACGAACGTCCCACCGGAGGCCAGACCGGCCTCCACTGCCACGATGAGCCGCTGCACCAGCCGGAAGTAGCCCGGGATCGCCTCGGCCGGCAACGTGTCGAGGGTGACCAGATGAGTGCGCGGCACCACCAGCACGTGGCCCTTGAAGACGGGCCGGGTGTCCAGGAAGGCCACCCCGTCCGGCTCGTCGGCCACGGTGAACGCCGGCACCTCGCCCGCCACGATTCCGCAGAACACGCACCCGCTCACCGGGCCAGGTTATGTGCTCGATAGCGCCGCCGCCCACCGGGACGCCGCGCCAGTCCCAGGCCTCCCGGTCGTGCGAGGGCGGCGAAGTCGGCGGGCGTCAACGGTGGTCAGGCGCTACAGGCGATCCAGATAGGCCTCCCACTCGCTGTCTCGAATGCCGGTAGGGCCGGTCTCGCCGCTGGCCAGCCGCGTCCTGATGTCGGATTCCCACTGCAGCGCCCAATTGCGCAGCTCGTCGACTTGTTCGGCCTCAAGGCCGTACGAGCGGAAGGTGCGGGTGTCCCGTTCCTCGATGCCGCCCAACCGATCGGCCAGCTCTTCCAGGGAGAAACCCGCCGTGTGGCGGGCACCGAGGTTTTCCAACTCGCTCCAGCTCAGTTGCCCGTTCGCGGCGTGCACATCGATGAAGTCTCGATGCGCGGCCCGATCGTGCAGGGCCCGCACCTTGAGCCCGACCGCGTCCTCGAAGGCGAGGACGGGCCCGATCTTCATTCGGGCGGGCGGCATCAGGGCCTCCTTGAGGAGATCGACCTCGCAGGACACCGTGCCGTCCGTGACGAGCATGCGGGCCATCCGTGGCGTGGTTTCGATGATCTGTACGGCGAATCGGGCGGCGACGTACGCGTCGGCGAGTCGCGCGACGACAGCCGGGAGTGGCAAGGCTGTGGCCGTCGCGAAGTCGATGTCCTGGGAGGGGCGGTTCACCAGTTCGTGAGCGCACATGGCGTAGCCACCGGCGAGCACCAGACCCAGGTCGTCGCCGGCCGCGAAGCCGACCTCGAGGAGCCGGCGGTGCAGCGCGTCCATTCAGCCGGCGCAGAGCTCGGGGAGCCTGCGCTCCCACAGCGCCGTCAGGCGACGCGCCGTCAGGCGCTTGATCCGCGGCCAGTCGCGGCGGAGCAGGGTGGGGTTGACGTACCGGACGATGTCGTCCCGCTGACCGCAGTCGAGCAGGAGGCAGTAGAGCGTCAGCCGTTCGTGCGGGTCGCCGACGTCGTAGTCGGCCGGCCCGGACCAAGCGAGCTGCACCGGGAGACGCACGGTCCCCTGGTCAGGGCCTGTCAGGAGTCGGAGTGAGGGCGGGATCCGGTCGGCTGCCCCGGCCAGCCGGGACGGCAGCGGTGCATTCGACGTCACGGAGTCAGTATGGCCTGTTCCACCGACACCACGACCGGTGCGACCCGCGGCGGGGTTCCACGCACTGGGACGGGGCGGCGGACTAACGTCTCGGGCATGAGTCACGGCTTCGAGACGCTCGCCATCCATGCCGGCCAGGACCCGGAGGCCCGCACCGGCGCGGTGATCCCACCGATCTACCAGACCAGCACCTACGCCCAGGACGCCGTCGGCGCGCCCCGGCAGGGATACGAATACAGCCGATCCGGTAATCCCACCCGGGACGCGCTCCAGGAGTGCCTGGCCGCGCTGGAGGGCGGGCCGGTCGGGCTCGCGTTCGCCAGCGGCCTGGCCGCCGAGGACACCCTGCTGCGCACGGTCTGCAAGCCGGGCGACCACGTGGTGATCCCGGACGACGCGTACGGCGGCACGTACCGGCTCTTCGCCCGCGTCGCCGAGCGCTGGGGCCTCAGCTACACCCCGGCGAAGGTCTCCGACCCGGTCGCCGTGCGGGCCGCCATCCGTCCCGGCGCTACGAAGATCGTCTGGGTGGAGACGCCGACCAACCCGCTGCTCGGCATCGCCGACATCGCCGCCCTGGCCGCCGTCGCGCACGACGCGGAGGCGCTGCTGGTGGTCGACAACACCTTCGCGTCGCCGTACCTCCAGCAGCCGATCGCGCACGGCGCCGACGTGGTGGTCCACTCCACCACCAAGTACATCGGGGGACACTCCGACGTGGTCGGTGGCGCGCTGGTCGTCGCCGACACCGGGCTCGGCGACGAGCTGCGCTACCACCAGAACGCGATGGGCGCGGTCAACGGGCCGTTCGACGCCTGGCTCACCCTGCGCGGCATCAAGACCCTCGGGGTACGGATGGACCGGCACTGCGACAACGCCGAGCGGATCGCGGCCTACCTGGACGGTCACGCCAAGGTCGGCGAGGTCCTCTACCCGGGTCTGCCCGCGCACCCCGGCCACGAGGTGGCCGCCAAGCAGATGCGCCGGTTCGGCGGCATGATCTCCTTCCGCGCCGCGGGCGGCGAGGAGCACGCCGTGGCGATCTGCAACCGGGCCAAGCTCTTCGTGCTCGCCGAGTCGCTCGGCGGCGTCGAGTCCCTGATCGAACACCCGGGACGGATGACACACGCAAGCGCTGCCGGCTCGCCGCTTGAAGTTCCCGGCGATCTCGTGCGACTGTCTGTCGGCATCGAGACGGTCGACGACCTGCTCGCCGATCTGGAGCAGGCACTGGGCTGACCGCTGGCTGGGGAGGATGGCCGTGCCGGACATCATGCCGACGACCTGGGTGGGGGCGACCGCCAAGCAGATCGCCCGGGGCGTACGCCGGGGTGACGTCTCCGCCACCCAGGTCGTGGCCGACCACCTGGATCACATCGCCCGCGCCGACGCCCACCTCGCCGCGTTCCGCACGGTACGCGGCGGGGAGGCGATCACCGAGGCGGAGAAGGTCGATGAGCAGGAGGACCTGGCCAACCTCCCGCTGGCCGGGGTGCCGGTCGCGGTCAAGGAGAACACCCCGGTCGCCGGTCTGCCGACCTGGAACGGCTCGGCCGCCGCGCGTACCCCGGTCGCGGAGGCCGACCACGAGATGGTCCGGCGGCTGCGCGGCGCCGGCGCGGTGATCCTCGGGGTGACCCGGATGCCGGAACTCGGCCTCTGGGCGCTCACCGACGACGAGACGGCGGTGACCCGCAACCCGTGGGACCTGCGGCGCACCCCCGGTGGTTCGTCCGGCGGCGCCGCCGCCGCGGTCGCCGCCGGCCTGGTGCCGATGGCGCACGGCAACGACGGCCTCGGCTCGATCCGCATCCCAGCCGCGTGCTGCGGCCTCGTCGGGCTCAAGCCCGGCCGGGGTGTAATCCCCTACCAGCTCGGCGCGGACGACTGGTTCGGTCTCGCCGAGCACGGCATGCTGGCCACCACGGTCGCCGACGCGGCGGTCGCCTTCTCCGTGCTGGCCGGCCGTCGCCCCGACAAGCTGGTGCCTCCGCAGCGGCTGCGGGTGGGCGTGTCGCTGCGCTCGCCGGTCCGTGGCGTCTCGCCGGACGCACCCAACCGGGACGCCGTGGCCGCCGCCGGCCGGCTGCTCGCCGCCGCCGGGCACGACGCCGTCCCTGCCGAGCCGGTCTATCCGACCGCGCTCGGCCTCAAGGGTCTCGCCACCTGGTTCGCCGCGGCCGCCGCCGACGCGCAGGCCGCCGGGCTCCAGCGGGGCGGGCTCCAGCGGCGCAGCCGCCGGCACATCGCGTTGGGCGAGTGGGCGCAGCGCCGGGGGTACGTCCGCGAGGCGGACCGGGCGGCCTGGCGCGAACGCTCGGTGAACTTCTTCGCCGACCACTCGATCGACCTGCTGCTCACCCCGGCGCTGGCCGGCCCCCCGCCGGCGGCCGACGGCTGGTCCGGCCGGTCCTGGCTGGCCAACATGAAGGCCAACATCCGGTACGCCCCATACGCCGGCCCGTGGAACATGGCCGGGCTGCCGGCGATCGTGGTGCCGGTCGGCCGCCGCCCGGACGGCCTGCCGGTCGCCGTGCAGTTCGTCGGCCCGCCTGGCTCGGAGCTGCTGCTGCTCGGCGTGGCCGGGCAGTTCGAGATGCAGGCGCCGTGGCAGCGGCACGCCCCCGACTACCCCCGGATCGGCACGGGGTCGCCGGCCCACGCTTGATCGTCTAGCGTGTGCGCACCCACGCACCCCTGGACGGTCATCCATGCGCTGCCACACCTGCGGGGACGAGACGTCTCCCACCGACAACGAGTGTCAGAACTGCCACACCCCGCACGGCCAGCCCGCCGTCACCCCGGGCGTACCGACGTACTCGGTGCGGGGCATCGGCCTGGCGGCCTCGGTCGCGGTCGGTGCGACCGCGCTGCTCTATCTGGCGGTTGCGCTCTTTCCGCTGGTCGGTGCCGTGCTGGCCGGGAGCGCGAGGGAGAGCCAGGACCCGGACGTGCTGCTCGGCGCGGTGCTGGTCGAGGTGGTGCTCTCGCTGCCGTTCCTGCTGGCGTACGTGACCGCCGCCGTGCTGGTGATCGTGTGGACCTGGCGGGCCCGGAAGAACCTGGACGCCTTCCCGGGCGCGCTGCCCCACCTCGGCGCCGGCTGGGCGATCGCCGGCTGGCTGGTGCCGTTCGCCAACTTCGTGGTGCCCGCCCGGGTGGTCGCCAACCTCGCCCGGGACAGCCTCTGGAAGCGGTTCACCCCGGGGCTGGTCTTCGTCTGGTGGGGGGCGTGGCTGGCCTTCAGCCTGGGGGAGCGCTTCGTCAGCCGGCGCGACGACCAGGCGTACGCCCGCCTGCCCGAGGACCCCGCCTCGGACCCCGAGTTCCAGCGGTACGTCGACTACTACCAGGGTTTGCTCGGGTGGCACCTGCTCCCGCTGATCGCCTGCCTGGTCGCCGCGGGGTCGCTGATCGTGCTGATCCGGCGGATCTCTACCGCCCAGGAGCAGCGGATCGCCCTCGGCCGGCCGGCCTGGCCCGCCCACCCCGACTGGCCGACGCCCGGCGCGCCGCAGGGCCACCCCTACCCGGCGCAGCCCGTCACCGGGCCGCCTCCAGGGGTGACCGATTCGACGGTGGCGTCGCCGCAGGTTCCGCCGGGGGCGGGTGGCACGATCGGGGCATGACGGAACTGGTCGGTCTCGCCGACGTACGGGCCGCGCGGGAGCTGCTCGCCGGCGTCACCCGCACCACCCCGCTGGAGCCCTCCCGGCCGCTCAGCGCGGCGTTAGGCGGGCCGGCGTGGCTGAAGTGCGAGAACGTGCAACGTGCCGGGTCGTACAAGGTGCGCGGGGCGTACGTGCGGATCTCCCGGCTCTCGGCGGAGGAGCGGGCCCGCGGCGTGGTCGCGGCGAGCGCCGGCAACCACGCGCAGGGGGTGGCGCTCGCCGCCGGCCTGGTCGGCACCCATGCCACCGTCTTCATGCCGGTGAACGCGCCGCTGCCGAAGGTGGCCGCCACCAAGGGGTACGGCGCCACGGTCGAGCTGGTCGGCAACACGGTGGACGAGTCGCTGGTGGCGGCGCAGACCTTCGCCGAGCGGACCGGAGCGGTGTTCATCCACCCGTTCGACCACCCGGATGTCATCGCCGGTCAGGGCACGGTGGCGCTGGAGGTCCTCGAACAGTGCCCGGACGTGAAGACCATCGTGACCGGGGTGGGCGGCGGCGGTCTGATCTCCGGGATGGCGGTGGCGGCCAAGGCGCTGCGCCCCGACGTACGGGTGATCGGGGTCCAGGCGGCCACCGCCGCGGCCTTCCCGCCCTCGCTCAAGGCCGGCGAGCCGGTCCGCCTGTCGTCGTTCTCCACGATCGCCGACGGCATCGCGGTCGGCCGTCCCGGCGAGCTGACCTTCACCCACGTCCGCAAGCTGGTCGACGACATCGTCACCGTCTCCGAGGAGGACATCTCCCGGGCCCTGCTGATGCTGCTGGAACGCGGCAAGCAGGTCGTGGAGCCGGCCGGCGCGGTCGGTGTGGCCGCGCTGCTGGCCGGGACCGTCCAGGTGGAGGCGCCGGTGGTGGCGGTGCTCTCCGGCGGCAACATCGACCCGCTGCTCATGCTCCGGGTGATCGAGCACGGCCTGGCCGCGGCCGGCCGCTACCTGCGGTTCACCGTGCGCTGCACGGACCGCCCGGGTCAGCTCGCCTCGCTGCTGCACGAGATCGCCGAGCACCGGGCCAACGTGGTCGACGTGGAACACCAGCGGGCCAACCCGCACCTGCGCCTCGGCGAGGTGGAGGTGGCGTTGTCGGTGGAGACCCGCGGCGTGGAGCACTCCGACACCCTGATCAGCGCCCTGCGGGCCAGCGGTTACCAGGTGGTGTTCGCCGGCGAGTCGTGATCCCGTTGCGGGCTAACGACAGCGCGACCGGCCCGGCCCGACGATCCGGGGCCCGCGAATGCGAAACCGCCCCGGCCGGGAGGCCGGGGCGGTTTGGTGTGGCTCGGGTCCGAGGAGCCTGTCAGCCTCGGTCGGGTCGGACCCGAGCCATCCGGCGCGGGTCCGGTTGGCGGTTAGCCGGAGAACGGCTCGAACTTGACGACCGTCACCTTGATGTCGGCGCCGCTGGGCGCCGTGTAGGTGCAGGTCTGGCCCGCCTTGCCGCCCAGGATCGCCTTGCCGAGCGCGGACTCGGGGCTGTAGACGGTCAGGTCGGTGGTGGAGGCGATCTCCCGGGAGCCGAGCAGGAAGGTTTCCGTGTCGTCGGCGTCGTCGTCGAAGTAGATGGTGACGACCATGCCGGGCGATACCGCGTCGGCGGTCGGCGCCTCGCCGACCTTGGCGGTGCGGAGCAGCTCCTTCAGATAGAGGATGCGGCCCTCGGCCTTGCCCTGCTCTTCGCGGGCGGCGTGGTAGCCACCGTTCTCCCGCAGGTCGCCCTCCTCCCGCCGGGCGTTGATCTCGGCGGCGATGACCGGCCGGTTGGCGATCAGTTCGTCGAGCTCGGCCTGGAGGCGGTCGTACGCGTCCTGGGACAGCCAGGTGGCGGGCGCCTCGTTGCCATTGGTGGACACAGGCGGTCTCCTCGGTTGTGCGGACTGGCTGACAGGTGAACTATCAAGTTACCAGTGCCGGCCCAGTCGGGGTGTCGCCGATCACCACGGGTGCCGGTGCCGGGACCCGTCGTGAGGTGTTCGAGCAGGTGGGACGGTCGGCTCAGCCGGCCGGCCGGCAGCGCACGACCTCGCCGATGAACGGGCGGGCGGTGGTGGGCACCTCGTGCCGGGCGGTGACGTGCCGCTCACCGGGGCCGGCGGTCACGGTGGCCTCGGCGCGGCCCACCTCGGCACCGTCGTGCGTGCGGGCCCGCAGCGCGCACGTCGCCGAGCCGCCCGGGGGCACGGTGACCCGGAAGTCGACCACCACCCGCGAGTCGGTGATCCCGGTGTAGGTGATCACCTGGGCCCGGTACTCGGGGTCGCCGTACTGGGTGTAGAGCCTGGTGGCGACCAGCCCCAGCATCGCCAGCAGGACGGCCGCCGACAGCGCCAGCAGGAGCGGACGGCGGCGCCCCGGCTCCCGGCGACGGCCGTACCGGCCGGGCGGGAAGACCGGCGCACCCGGTGCGGTTGTGGCGTGCGTCTCGCTCACCGGCGGGTATCTCCTGGCGTTGTTGTCGTGGGCATCGGCAAGAATGGCAGAGTCCATCTTCCCAGCCCGGGCATTACCAAGGATGGCAGGTCGGCGGCGGCGCCGACCGGCCGGCACGGGGTTTCCGCGGGCCCGGGGGGAGATTCCGGCAGGTCAGCCGGTCGGCCCGAGCGGGGCCCGGCCGGCCGGCACAGACGAGGAGTGCCGAAGGTGGCAGAGCAACTGCGTCTCATGGCGGTGCACGCCCATCCCGACGACGAGTCGAGCAAGGGCGCCGCGACCATGGCGAAATACGTCGCCGAGGGGGTGGATGTCCTGGTCGTGACCTGCACCGGCGGCGAGCGGGGCAGCGTGCTCAACCCCAAGATGGACCGGCCGGACGTCTGGGCCAACATCGGCGAGATCCGCCGCGCCGAGATGGACGCGGCCCGGGCGATCCTGGGCGTCGAGCAGGCCTGGCTCGGCTTCGTCGACTCCGGGCTGCCCGAGGGCGATCCGCTGCCGCCGCTGCCCGAGGGCTGCTTCGGCCTCCAGGACGTGGACGTGGCCGCCGCGCCGCTGGTGCGGCTGATGCGCCAGTTCCGTCCGCACGTCGTCACCACGTACGACGAGGAGGGCGGCTACCCGCACCCCGACCACATCATGACCCACAAGGTGACCGTCGCCGCGTTCGAGGCGGCCGGTGACCCGGAGCGCCACCCGGAGCTGGGTGAGCCCTGGCAGCCGCTGAAGCTCTACTACGACATCGGCTTCTCCAAGGGCAAGATCATGGCCCTGCACGAGGCGATGCTCGCCGCCGGGCTCGAGTCGCCGTACGAGGAGTGGCTCAAGCGCTGGGAGGACCGTCCCGACAAGGGGCCGCGGATCACCACCCGGGTGGAGTGCGCCGAATACTTCCCGGTCCGCGACGACGCCCTGCGCGCCCACGCGACCCAGATCGACCCGGACGGCTTCTGGTTCCACGTGCCCATGGAGCTCCAGCGGCGCGCCTGGCCCACCGAGGACTTCCAGCTCGCCCGCTCGCTGGTGGACAGCCCGCTGCCCGAGTCCGACCTGTTCGCCGGGGTCCGCGAGACGTGCGATGCCCACTGATCAGCCAGGGGGCTACGCTGGTCGGCAACCGCACATCGGAGGAACACCATGCTGACCACCGCCCAGGTGCTCGCGGAGAACAACTTCGGTGACACCCGTACCGGTGGCCTGGCCGGTCCGATGGGCCTCTTCCTCATCGTGCTGCTGGCCATCGTCACCATCCTGCTGATCCGCAACATGAACGCCCGGCTGCGCCGGCTGCCCGACCGCTTCCCGCAGCAGGCCGGTCCGGCCGAGCGGGACCGGGTCGACTCGACCGTCGCCGATCCGACAGACGGGATCGTCGCGCAGGATTCACCCACGAACGCTCCCAACGGCTCCGAGCAGCGCCGGAACGGGTAGCAAGCACGTGAATCACGTCGAAGCCGGTGCTCGCCCCCTGTTGCGACCACCGGCTTTGGCTTAGCCTTCCGCCGGGGGGACCGAAAGGCCCCAGCCGTGCGCGGAAGGGGGGCGCCGATGTCCGTGGCAGCAGTGGCCGCCAGCCGTGCCCTCGGACCGCCGGCGGACGGGGTGGGCCCGTGACCTCCGGCAGCGACGGTCACCCTCCGGATCGGCTGGGCCTGCGCGGCACCCCGCCCGGGGTGCTCCTGCTGACCGGTGCCGTGGCGCTCACCGCCCTACTGGCCGCCGTGCTCGGCCTCACCGTGCCCGCGTCCCTCCCGCCGGGCAACCCGCTGCCGGCGCCCGCAGGGTTCGGCATCGCGGTGGCCGCGTTCGCCGTAGCGCAGCTCGCCCGCCTGCGGTTCCGCACCGCCGCCGGAATGGTCAGCATCACCTGGGGCGAGGCGGCCCTCATCGTCTGTCTCTACCTCGTACCGGCCGGGTGGCTGCCGGCCGCGGCCCTGCTCGGCACCGGGGCCGCCTGGACCGCGATGTCCCTGCTCGCCGACCGTCGGCCAGCGCTGGAACTGGTCCGGATCGCCGGTTCGCTGACCGCCGCCACCGCGCTCGCCGCGGCGGTGGCCAGCGCACTCGGCCAGCCGCTGCTCGCCCCTCCTACCCCCGAGCTCGCCGTCGCGCTGATCGCCGGCTCGGTCACCTACCTGCTCACCACCGCCTGGTTCGGCGGGGCCACCCTCGCGCTGCGGCACGGGGTGCCGATCGGGCCGCCATTGCTCGCGGCGCTCCGGGGCAAGCTGCTCATGTTCGTCGGCAACGTGGCCGTCGGCCTGGTGGTGGTCGCGCTGCTGGAGATCGACGCCCGCTGGCTGCTGCTCCTGCCCCCGCCGCTCTGGCTGCTCCAGCAGACCTACCGCCACCGGCTGCGGGCCGACCAGGAACGGCGCACCTGGCGGGCGTTCGCCGAGGCCACCGCCGCGCTCAACCAGCTCGACGAGCGGGGTGTGGCGACCGCCGCCGTGACCGGGGCGCTCACCCTCTTCGGTGCCGAGCTGGTCGAGGTGGACGTCGCGCGGGGCGACGGCCGGTGGCGGCGCTACCGGGCGGACACCGGCGGCCAGGTACGCGACCGCGAGGTGCAGCCCTCGGCGCGTACCGAGTCGAGCGACCACGAGCTGATCCGGCCGCTGACCGTGGGCAGTGCGGCGGTGGGGCAGTTGCGGGTCCACTTTCCCCGGTCGGCCCCGCCCAGCGCGCGGGAGCGGGACGCCGTCGCCGCGTTCGGCGACGCCCTGGCCGCTGCCCTGCACGACGCGGCGACCCACCGCGAGCTGCGGCTGGTCACCGCCCGTTCGTCGTACGAGGCGGTGCACGACCAGCTCACCGGATTGCTCAACCGGGCCGCCATGCTCACCAAGGGTGACCAGGCGCTGCGGCAGCTCGCCCACGACCACCCGGTGGCGCTGCTGCTGCTCGACGTCAACCAGTTCAAGGAGGTCAACGACACGCTCGGGCACGCGGCCGGGGACCAGCTGCTGCGGCTGACCGCGAACCGGCTGGCCGCCCTGGCCCGCCCCGGTGACCTGCTCGGCCGGCTCGGCGGCGACGAGTTCGCCCTGCTGCTGACCGAGGTGCCGGTGGTCGACGACCGGACCGCTCCACTGGCGTACGCGCTGCGTCAGGCCCGGGAGATCGCCGAGCGGATCGCCGCACCGACCGAGGTGGCGGGCGTACGCATGTCCGTCGAGGTGGCCGTCGGGGTGGTGGTCGCCGACGCGGGCACCGCGGACCTGACCGAGCTGCTGCGCCGGGCGGACATCGCCATGTACCAGGCGAAGGAGGGCGGTGGCAGCGTCGCCGCGTACGACAGCTCCCGGGACGCGGCGAGCACCGACCACCTGGCGCTCCTCGCCGAGTTGCGGGAGGCCCTGGAGGCCGACGACCAGCTGGTGCTGGCGTTGCAGCCGGCGGTCGACCTGGCGACCGGTGCCCCGACCGGGGTGGAGGCGTTGATCCGCTGGCGGCACCCGCGGCGGGGCTGGCTCGGGCCGGCCGACTTCATCCGACCGGTGGAGAACAGCGAGCAGCTCGGCACCTTCACCCGGTACGTGCTGGACAAGGCGCTGGGGGTGGCGGCCGAGTGGGCCCGTGCCGGGCTGGACGTGCCGATCTCGGTCAACCTGTCGGCGCGCAGCCTGCTCGACCCGCGGCTGCCGGCGGAGATCGGCGAGGCGTTGCGCCGGCACCAGGTACCGCCGCACCGCCTGGTCCTGGAGATCACCGAGACGGTGGTGATGAGCGAGCTGGAGGTCATCGACGAGGTGCTCGCCACCCTGCGGTCGATGGGGGTGCAGCTCGCCGTCGACGACTTCGGCACCGGGTTCTCCTCGTTGACCTTCCTGACCCGGATCGCCGTCGACGAGCTGAAGGTCGACCGCTCCTTCGTGATCCGGATGGCCGACTCGCCGGAGGCGGCGGCGATCGTCCGGACCACCGTCGGGCTCGCCCACGAGCTGGGCCTGCGGGTGGTTGCCGAGGGGGTGGAGACGGCCGAGCAGCGGACCGCCCTGGCCGAGCTGGGCTGCACCGCAGCCCAGGGCTACCACTTCTTCAAGCCGATGCCGGCCGAGAAGATCGGGGCGGTGCTCGGCTCGCTGCTCGACAGCGCCCGCGGCAACGTCTTCCCGCTGCGCGCCGACGGCGCCTCCTGACCGCTCGCCGGCTGTCGACCGGCGGCACCTCGGGCGCGCGGTCCGCGCCGCCGGGACGCGCTCGATATGGTCGTCGGGTGAACCGACTCGCCAACGCCACGTCGCCGTACCTGCTCCAGCACGCCGACAACCCGGTCGACTGGTGGCCCTGGTGCGACGAGGCGTTCGCCGAGGCGAAGCGGCGGGACGTCCCGGTGATCATCTCGGTCGGGTACGCGGCCTGCCACTGGTGCCATGTCATGGCGCACGAGTCGTTCGAGAACGAGGCGGTCGCCCGGCTCATGAACGAGGACTTCGTCTCGATCAAGGTGGACCGGGAGGAACGTCCCGACGTCGACGCCGTCTACATGACCGCCACCCAGGCGATGACCGGCCAGGGCGGCTGGCCCATGACGGTCTTCGCCGCTCCGGACGGCACGCCGTTCTTCTGCGGCACGTACTTCCCGCGGCCGAACTTCATCCGCCTCCTCGGCTCCGTCGCCGCTGCCTGGCGGGACCAGCGGGAGGACGTCCTGCGCCAGGGCGCCGCCGTGGTGGAGGCGATCGGTGGCGCCCAGGCCGTGGGTGGCCTGACCGCCCCGCTCACCGCCGAGCTGCTGGACGCCGCCGCAGACCAGCTCGCCCGGGAGTACGACGAGACGAACGGCGGGTTCGGCGGGGCACCCAAGTTCCCGCCGCACATGAACCTGCTCTTCCTGCTCCGGCACCACCAGCGCACCGGCTCGGCCCGGAGCCTGGAGATCGTCCGGCACACCGCCGAGGCGATGGCTCGGGGCGGCATCTACGACCAGCTCGCCGGCGGCTTCGCCCGCTACTCCGTGGACGGCCACTGGACCGTGCCGCACTTCGAGAAGATGCTCTACGACAACGCCCTCCTGCTGCGGTGCTACACCCAGCTCTGGCGGCTCACCGGCGACCCGCTGGCCCGCCGGGTGGCCCGGGACACCGCGCGGTTCCTCGCCGACGAACTGCACCGGCCCGGCGAGGGCTTCGCCTCCGCGCTGGACGCGGACACCCAGGGCGTGGAGGGCCTCACCTACGTCTGGACCCCGGCCCAACTGGTCGAGGTGCTGGGGGAGGAGGACGGCCGCTGGGCCGCCGACCTGTTCGGGGTGACCGAGTCAGGCACCTTTGAGCACGGCACGAGCGTGCTGCGGCTGGCCCGGGACGTGGACGCCGCCGACCCGGAGATCCGGGCCCGCTGGCAGGACGTGGTGGCGCGGCTGCTCGCCGCCCGGGACACCCGACCCCAGCCGGCCCGGGACGACAAGGTGGTGGCCGCCTGGAACGGGCTGGCGATCACCGCGATCGCCGAGTTCCAGCAGGTCGCCGCGCTCTACGCGTCCCCCGAGGACGAGGACGCGAACCTGATGGAGGGCGTCACCATCGTGTCCGACGGCGCGATGCGCGACGCGGCCGAGCACTTGGCGACCGTGCACGTCGTGGACGGTCGGCTGCGCCGGGTGTCGCGGGACAAGGTCGTCGGTGAGCCGGCCGGTGTGCTGGAGGACTACGGCTGCGTGGCCGAGGCGTTCTGCGCGATGCACCAGCTCACCGGCGAGGGGCGCTGGCTGGCGCTGGCCGGCCAGCTCCTCGACGTGGCGCTGGCCCGGTTCGCCGCCCCGGACGGGGGCTTCTACGACACGGCCGACGACGCGGAGCGGCTGGTCACCCGGCCGGCCGACCCCACCGACAACGCCACCCCGTCCGGCCGGTCGGCGATCGTCGCGGCGCTGGTCGCGTACGCGGCGTTGACCGGTGAGACCCGATACCGGGAGGCCGCCGAAGCCACCCTGTCGACGGTCGCGCCGGTTGTCGGCCGGCACGCCCGGTTCACCGGGTACGCGGCCACTGTCGGGGAGGCGCTGCTGTCCGGGCCGTACGAGATCGCGGTGGTGACCGACGACCCGGCGGGCGACCCGCTGGTGGCCGCTGCCTGCCGGCACGCCCCGCCCGGGGCCGTGGTGGTGGCCGGTCGGGCCGACCAGCCGGGGGTGCCGCTGCTGGCCGAGCGGCCAGCGCTGGATGGGCGCTCCACCGCGTACGTCTGCCGGGGGTTCGTCTGCGACCGGCCGGTCACCTCGGTCGACGACCTGGTCGCCCAGCTCGCCGGCTGACTCACCCCGGCGGCCGGCCCAGGTTCGTCGGCCGGCCAGCGGGGCGTTGAGCCCGTCGACTCCAACGTGACGATGGGGTGGTGTCCGGGATCAAGCGGACACCACCGCGTCGATGAGGCGGCATGGGCCGCCCTCCGGGGTGGGTCGGGTGTCCGCCCGGATAGGCTGGCGGCGCTATGGATTCCCGTACCGGACTGCCTGTCGTCGGCATGGTGGGCGGTGGCCAGCTGGCCCGGATGACCCACCAGGCCGCCATCGCCCTCGGCCAGTCGCTGCACGTGCTGGCCCTCGCCCCGGACGACGGCGCGGCCCTGGTCGCGGCCGACGTCCAGTACGGCGACCACACCGACCTCGCCGCCCTGCGGACGTTCGCCAAGAGTTGCGACGTGGTCACCTTCGACCACGAGCACGTGCCCACCGGGCACATCCGCACCCTCGCCGAGGAGGGGGTGAAGCTCTTCCCGCCGGCCGAGGCGCTGGTGCACGCGCAGGACAAACGGGTGATGCGCGAGCGGCTCGGCGAGCTGGGCGCGCCGAACCCGGCCTGGCGCCCGGTCGAGGAGCCCGCCGATCTGATCGCCTTCGGTGCGGCCACCGGCTGGCCGGTGGTGCTGAAGGCGGCCCGCGGCGGTTACGACGGCCGGGGCGTCTGGCTGGTGGACGATGCCGCCCAGGCCGCCGAGCTGCCCGCGACCCTGCTCGCCGGGGGCACCCGGCTGATCGTGGAGGAGCGGGTCGCGCTGCGCCGGGAGTTGGCGGTGCAGGTGGCCCGTTCGCCGTTCGGGCAGGTCGCCGTCTACCCCGTGGTGGAGACCGTGCAGCGGGACGGGATCTGCGTCGAGGTGCTCGCCCCGGCGCCCGACCTGCCCGAGGAGTTGGCGGTCGCCGCCCAGCAGCTGGCCATCGACCTGGCCACCGCGCTCGGCGTGGTCGGCCTGCTCGCCGTGGAGCTGTTCGAGACGCCCGCCGGCCTGGTGGTGAACGAGCTGGCCATGCGCCCGCACAACTCCGGGCACTGGACCATCGAGGGGGCCCGGACCTCCCAGTTCGAGCAGCACCTGCGTGCCGTGCTCGACTACCCGATGGGGGACACCTCGCTCACCGCGCCGGTTGTGGTGATGGCGAATGTGCTCGGCGGCGAGCCGGGCGGGATGCCCATCGACGAGCGGCTGCACCACCTCTTCGCCGCCGAGCCCGGGGCCAAGGTCCACCTGTACGGCAAGCAGGTCCGGCCCGGCCGCAAGATCGGGCACGTCACCGTGCTGGGGAACGACCTGGACGACGTACGAGCCCGGGCCGCGCGAGCCGCCCGCTGGCTGCGGGAGGGGAAACAGTGAGCACCGTCGGGCTGATCATGGGCAGCGACTCGGACTGGCCGACCATGGAGGCCGCCGCCGAGGCGCTCGCCGAGTTCGAGGTGCCGTACGAGGTCGGCGTGGTGTCGGCGCACCGCACCCCGGCCAAGATGATCGAGTACGGCCGGACCGCCGCCGACCGGGGGCTCAAGGTGATCATCGCCGGGGCCGGCGGGGCGGCTCACCTGCCCGGCATGGTCGCCTCGGTCACGCCGCTGCCGGTGATCGGCGTGCCGGTGCCCCTCAAGTACCTCGACGGGATGGACTCGTTGCTGTCCATCGTGCAGATGCCGGCCGGCGTGCCGGTCGCCACGGTGTCGATCGGCAACGCGCGAAACGCCGGGTTGCTCGCCGTGCGGATCCTGGCCGCGTCGGACCCGGTGCTGCGCGAGCGGATGGCCGCGTACCAGGCGAGCCTGGAGGAGTTGGTCGCCGAGAAAGAGGCGAACCTCCGCGCCACGCTCGCCTGATCGGCGGTGCCGGGCCTCCCGCACCAGGCCCGCGTGGGCCCGGCGCGCTGAGCCTGCCCCCGATGCCAGCCCCTCCGATTCATCGCATGCCGCGCAGGGCGGTCTGCAGCCGCTCCTGGGCCCGGCGGCGGCGCTCGTTGCTCGCGCCGAGCACCAGCAGGAGGATGCCGACCGGGATCAGCACCAGCCAAGGGCCGAGACTGATCAACGCGTGCACCGCGGTCACCGCGGTCACCGTGGCACCCACGATCACCGGCGCCTGCTGCCGGCTGGTCGACCCGAAGATCAGCACCGCCACGGCGCCGAGCAGCAGCAGGACCTGCCGCAGCATGCTGGTGTCGGTGGCCAGCACGATCGCCAGGGTCGGCAGGAACGCGGCGACCAGCGCCGGCCCGTACGCCACCCAGCTCGACAGGTCGGGCCGGTGGCGCAGTTCCAGCACCCCGACCAGCAGGGCGAGCAGGGCGAACGGCAGGGTGTACGCCTCGGGCAGCGCCACGTCGGCCACCCGCATGAGGATCCACCAGGCGGTGATCTCGCAGGCGACCACCGACCAGAACAGGATCCGCCGCTCCACCGGCCGGCGGCCCGGACGTCCGGCCGCCACCCCGAGGACGGCACCCCAAGCGGCCAGCAGCGCGGCGATGTGCCGGGGCGAGTCGTACGCCAGCGCCAGCGCGATGAGTGCGGCCGCGTACCCGCTCCACTCCACCGTGGCCGACTCCCGGTACGCCTCGGGACGGCGCAGCCGGGGCAGGGTGGCGGCGAAGACCTGGAGCGCCGCCCCGACCGCCAGCACCCCGAACGCCGACCAGACCGCCGCGAGCCCGGCGACCAGGCCGAGGGTGAGCACGAACAGCTCGGCCATCAGTGAGGCGAACAGCCAGCCGAGGATGCGGGCCCGCTGGGTGGTGCCGAAGAGCGCGGCGACCACGCCCACGCCGACCGCCCCGCCCAGCGTGAAGAGGGTCAGCTCCCGGGTGGCGAGGCTGCCGGCCAGCCCGGCGCCCCCGGCGGCCAGGCCGATCGCGAACACCAGCACCCGGGCGATCCGCAGCGAGCGGGCCGGCTCGACCAGCGGCGGGGGTGGGGTCAGCGCCAGGCCGAGCATGGCGATGGTGAAGACCGCCAACCCGGCCAGCGCGGTCTGCGGCCAGCCCTGGCCGAGCGCCACCGGCGTGATCAGCAGGGTGACCGCCGCGCCGGGCAGCACCACCGGCACGGCCCGGGAGCGTCGGCCGCCGCTGAACCCGGTGGCGGCCAGCGCCGCCGTCGCGGTGAGCAGCAGGGCGGTCAGCACGTGCCTCGGGTCCACCGCCGACGCGGGCGGGGTGAGCAGTTCGGGCGGCGCCCCCTGCCAGATCCGTGGCAGCACCCGGAACGGCTCGACCAGGGCCACCAGCAGCGGCGGCGCCAGGGTCACCAGGGCCAGCGCGGTGGGCGGCACCGCCGCCGCGAGGGCCCCGGCGGCCGGGCTCACCCGCCAGCGCAGCTCGGTGCCGTCGTCGGGCAGCCGGCGCATCGCCCCGTCCAGCAGTACCGACCAGCGGCGTACCGGCCGGGCCGACCCGACCGGCGGGGTGGTGGCGGCGCGGACCAGTTCGGCGAGCACGCCGAGCAGCGCCGCCGCGGCGGCGTACACGCCGGAGGGCAGGCGGGTGATCACGGCGGCCACCGCGCTGATCGTCGCAGCGCCCACCACCGCCACGCTCACGTACGGCAGGTACTGCGGGATCTGCCGGCGGGCCGCCGCCACGGCGGCCAGGCCGATGCTGGACGCGGCCAGCGCGGCGGTGAGCACCACCTGCGGGGGGCGGCCGAACTCGGCGGCCAGGGCGGCCACCGCCCCGGGCAGGGCGAGCATGGCGGCACCCGCCGCCGCGCCGCCCACCTGCACCAGGTGCGGCGGCATCCCCTCGGTGCGGACGTCCTCGACGAGCGACGGCGCGAGCACCCGGGCCAGGATGGCCACCACCACGCCGATCAGCACGATGCTGCCGAGTGCCAGCGCGGTGGTCCACGGGCGGACCAGGCCGGCGCCGGCGGCGTGCAGGGCGACCACCCCCGCTGCGGTGGCCCGGGACAGCGCGGCCCGGGGGTCCAGCGAGGCGACCGCCGCCATCCCGAAGACCGTCGCGACCATGGCGCCGACCAGCACCGGCGACCACCAGGGCAGGTTGAACGCGGCCGGGGCACCGATGGTGGCGAGCACGACGGCCGCCCCGGCGACGTCGTACTTCCAGGGCGGCGGCAGCAGGATGCCGGCGGCGACCGCCAGCAGGGCCAGCGCGACGGGCGCCTGGCCGGCCGACCCGCCCGTCGGCGCGGCCGGCCAGCCGCTCAGGTCGCCGGACCAGATCGGGCCGGGCGTGGCCAGCACCCCGACCCCGCCGCGCAGCGCGCTCCAGCCGGCGATCAGACCAATCAGCGTGCCGCCGACCGCGATGCCGAGGATCGGCCCGCGCCGCCACTCCTCGGGCATGGCCCGGGCGGCGACGGCGACCACCAGCACCAGCCCGGCCGCCACCACCAGCTGACCGCCGGGCGCGAGCACGGCGGCGATCCGGACCAGGGTGGCGATCAGCGCCGCCGTGGTGGCCGCCAGGGCCAGGTCCGACCCGTCCAGGGTCAGGTCGGAGCGGCGGCCGGCGTCGATCCGGGGGGCCAGTGCCAGCAGCGCGGCGGCGAGCAGCAGGAGCCCGCCGACCCAGGCGTCGGCGGTGGTGGCGCCGGGTGCCCCGAACCCGGCGGCGGCGACCGCCACCGCGCCCAGCACGGTGCCGATCGCGTGCGGCGCACTCAGGTGCCGCTGCGCGACCTGGACGAGGGCGGCGTAGCCGAGGCTGACACAGACGCCGAGGAAACTCGCCGCCAGGATCGGGACGGTCACCTCGCGCAGGCTCGCCGGGGTGGGCGCCGGGCCGGCCGGCACGGTGGCGGCGACGAACGCGGCCACCGCCCCCGGCAGCGCGAACGCCGCCCCGCCGGCCGCCCAGCCGCAGACCGTGTCCGCCGCGGCAGCGGCGATCCGGACCCGGGGAGCCAGCGACACCAGCGCGCCGGCCAGGCAGAGGGTGGTCAGCGCGGCGGCGGTGAGCGCCGGCCGGGCGAGCGCGGCACCGGCGCCGATCACGCCCAGCGCGGCGGCGGTGACGGCGTGCACCACGGCCGAGCGCTCGGAGCCGGCGGCCAGCCCCAGGACGCCGATGCCCACCGCGGTCAGCACCATCGGCCAGCAGGCGGCCGCCCAGCCCAGCCCGAGGGAGGCGGGTACGGCGAGGGCGGTCAGCGCCGCCCCGACCACCGCGAAGTCACGCCGGATCTCCGGCGGCAGGGCGACCACCGCGGCGACCGTGAGCAGCAGGGCGCTCGCGGCGAGCTGCCAGCCGGTCGGCCCGACCGCCGCCGCCAGTTCGGCGTGCCACTGGCTCAGGTCCGCCGACCAGGCGGGCAGCGCCGCGCGTACCGGCGCCAGCCCGGCGCGTAGCGCGCCCCCGGCCACCACCAGGCCGCTGACGGTCAGCGCCACCGCCGAGGCGAGCTGCGGGCCGCGCCGGGCCTGTTCCGGTACGCCGCGGACGGCGAACCCGGTCAGCGCGATCACCGCGGCGATGAGCAGCAGCGACCGGCCGGGGTAGGCGACCGAGGCGACCCGACCCAGTGCGCCGATCACCGCGAGGGTGACGATGCCCGCGCCCAGGTCCGGCAACGGCGGCCGGCGCAGCACGAGCGTCCCGGCCAGCCCGACCAGCGCGGCGAACAGCAGCACGGCGCCCGCGCCGGCGGCCACCGGTACGGTGGCGGCCCGCAGCAGCGCGGTGACCGCGTACGCCAAGGCGACGGCGACCGTCCCGCCGTGCAGCAGCCAGGTCAGCTCCCGCAGCCAGGGCACCGGGCGGGCCGGCGTGGCGGCGCCCTCGTCGGCCGGCTCCGCGCCGAGCACCTCGGCCGACTCCTCCGGGTCCGTCTCCGGGCGGTCGTCGGCACTGCGCTGCCGGGGCGGGGTGGGCGTCGGCGCCGGGGTGGGCAGGTCCCGCCGGACCGGCCGTTCGAGGACCACCGCCGAGCGGGCCAGCGCGAGGTCGACGACGGCCACCACGGCCAGCACCAGGGCCCAGCCGGCCGGCCCGGTGATCCGCTCGTATGCCAGCAGCGGCAGCACCGGTTGGGCGGCCAGGACGGTGGCGAAGCGGGGCGCGCGCAGGCCGGTCCAGTGCGCGTACCCGAACGCGATGAGGGTGGTGACCAGGAAGATCGACCCGGCGAAGGTCGAGCCGGAGGTGCCGCCGATCCGGTCGACGGCCCAGAGTGCGTACCCGGCCAGCGGCAGCAGCAGCAGGCCGACCGAGGCGATCGTCTCGGCGGTGGAGGTGAGCCCTCGGCGGGCCAGCACCGGCGGGGCGAGCAGCATCAGCACGGTCGCCACCAGCAGCACGCCGAGCCGGGCCAGCGCGTCCAGCGAGCTGGTGGCGACCGCGGCGAAGACCACCGCGGCGACGCCGAGGAGCAGCGCGCCGAGCCCGAGGGGGATGTTCTGCACCTCCCGGGAGGACGCCTCCGGCGGATGCTCGGGGTTGTCCGCGTCGAGCCAGTGCGGTCTGGCGCGGGGCGGGAGGTCGTCCGGGCCGGGCGGCGGGGTGCCCTGGCGGGGCACCCGGGGCGGGGCGCCCGTGGTGGCGGTGGGCGGGCGGCGGCCGGGCCGGCGGCGCAGCACCCGGCGGGGCCGGGTGGACTGCCGGACCCGTTCCTCGCCGGCGTGGGCGAGGATGTCCCGTTGGAAGAGGGCGGCCTGCAGCTTGGCGGCGATCTGCCGCTGTTCGCGGGCGATCTCGGCGTCGCGGGCCTTCATCTCCGCGATCGAGCGTTCGATGTCGGCCAGGTGTTCGGCCCACTGTGGCTGGTCCGCGCCGCAGTGCGGGCAGACCACGGCCGGCTTGATCTCCCGTCCGCACGAGGCGCACCTGAAGGACTGCACGACACCCCTCCGTCCGGCCGGCCCGCACTGTGGACCTCCACTGTCGCAGCATGCCTTGACCGGGCGCGGATTTCGACCGTTGCCGGCGCGTTCGGCGCAACAAAAGACCGCCGGGCCGGTCGACCCTGCCGGGTCGCGGCCCGGCGGCGCACGTGCGGAGCCGGGAGGGGTACCGGTCGACCGTTCCGGGTCGGGGCGTGGCCGCGCCGAGCCGGAACGGTCCGTGGGTCAGGGTCGACCCATGCCGCGGTACTCCCAGCCCGCCTGCGTCCACAGTGTGGAGTCGAGGCAGTTGCGACCGTCGACCACCTTGCGGCCGTTGACCAGCTCACCCAGGGCGACCGGGTCGGCGTTGCGGAACTCGGCCCATTCGGTGAGCACGCAGACCAGGTCGGCGTCGCGCACGGCCTCGGTCATGCTCGTCTCGTAGGTCAGCTCGGGTACCGCCCGGCGCGCGTTCTCGATGCCCTGCGGGTCGAACACGTGCACGTCGGCGCCGGCCTTGCCGAGCAGCGAGGCGACCGCCAGCGCCGGGGCGTCCCGGACGTCGTCGGTGTTCGGCTTGAAGGTGGCGCCGAGCACCGCGATCCGGGTGCCGGAGAGGTCCGGGCCGGCCGGGCCCGACCGGCGGCCGAGCAGCTCGGCGGCGAGCTGCACCACCCGGGTCCGCCGGCGCAGGTTGATCAGGTCTACCTCGTGCAGGAAGCGCAGCGCCTCGCCGGCGCCGAGCTCCTGGGCGCGGGCCTGGAAGGCCCGGATGTCCTTGGGCAGGCAGGCGCCGCCGAAGCCGAGCCCGGCCTGGAGGAACCGGTTGCCGATGCGGGGGTCGTACCCGATCGAGCGGGCCAGCTGGGTGACGTCGCCGCCGGCGGCCTCGCAGACCTCGGCCATCGCGTTGATGAAGGAGATCTTGGTGGCGAGGAAGGCGTTCGCGGCGACCTTGACCAGCTCGGCGGTGGCGAAGTCGGTGACCACCAGCGGCACCTCGCGGTCCTCGGTGGCGGCCAGGTCGAAGACGCCCTTGTGGGCGGCGTAGAGCATCCCGTTGGCCCACTCGCTCTTGACGCCGACCACGATCCGGTTGGGCCGCAGCACGTCGTCGACGGCGAAGCCCTCCTGGAGGAACTCGGGGCTCCACGCCACCTCGACGCCCAGGTCGGCCGGGGTGTGCTTGCCGACCAGCTGCTCCACCCACTCGGCGGTGCCCACCGGGACGGTGGACTTGCCGACGATCAGCGCCTTGCGGGTCAGGTGCTGGGCGAGGCTGGTCACCGAGGCCTCGACGTACGACAGGTCGGCGCCCATGCCGTCTGCCCGCTGCGGGGTGCCCACGCAGATGAAGTGCACGTCGCCGAAGTCGGCGGTCTCCTGGATGTCGGTGCTGAACCGGAGCCGGCCGGCGGCCAGGTTGCGCCGGAGCAGCTCGTCCAGGCCGGGCTCGTGGATCGGGACCTCGCCGGCGTTCAGCTTGGCGATCTTGTCGGCGTCGACGTCGAAGCCGAGCACCTCGTAGCCGAGCTCGGCGTAACAGATGGCGTACGTCGCACCGAGGTAGCCGGTGCCGAGGAAGGTCACCCGGGGTCGAGCGGCACCCGAGGGCGGGGTCACCGCGGCGATGGCCGGCACCGGCTGGGTGTTCGGGTAGGGGATCGTCACGCCTGTCTCTCCGCTCGCACTGGCGGCGCTTCCTTGCGTCGCATTCTGCTGCGGCGCCTGGCCGGGCGCCGGTGGGGGGACTTCCTGTGGTGCTGTGGTCATCGCTCGGCTTCGACGCCCATCATGCACGAGCCTACGCGTCGGTAAGGAGCCCCGAATCCTCGGTCGCTATCCTTCACTCTGTGCGGTCGGCGGCACTCAAAGCGCTCGGCTTGCGCATCTTAGCGGTGAAGGGGAGGGGCCACATGGCCGCGGAGCAGTCGTTCGACGTCTACCGATTGCCGGAGGAGCACGAGGCGATCCGGGAGGCGGTGCGGGAGGTCTGTGCGGCGAAGGTGGCCCCGCAGGCCGCCGAGGCGGATGAGACGGGTGAGTTCCCCAAGGCGTCGTACGACGCGCTGCGGGCGGCCGACTTCCACGCCCCGCACATCCCCGTCGAGTACGGCGGTGCCGGCGCGGACGCGCTGGCCACGGCCATCGTGATCGAGGAGGTGGCCCGTGCCTGCGCCGCGTCCTCGCTGATCCCGGCGGTGAACAAGCTGGGCACCATGCCGCTGATCCTGGCCGGCTCCGAGGAGCTCAAGCGGAAGTACCTGACCCCGGTCGCGGCCGGCGACGTGATGTTCTCGTACTGCCTCTCCGAGCCGGAGGCGGGCAGCGACGCCGCCTCGATGACCACCAAGGCGGTCCGGGACGGCGACCACTGGGTGCTCAACGGCGTGAAGCGGTGGATCACCAACGCCGGGGTCTCCGAGTACTACACCGTCTTCGCTGTGACGGATCCCACAGCCCGGTCGAAGGGCATCTCCGCCTTCGTGGTGGAGAAGTCCGACCCCGGGGTCAGCTTCGGCGCGCCGGAGAAGAAGCTCGGCATCAAGGGCTCGCCCACCCGTGAGGTCTACTTCGACAGCGTGCGGATCCCGGCGGACCGCATGATCGGCGCGGAGGGCACCGGCTTCGCCACCGCCATGCGGACCCTGGACCACACCCGGGTCACCATCGCCGCTCAGGCGGTCGGCATCGCCCAGGGCGCGCTGGACTACGCCAAGGGGTACGCCCAGGAGCGCAAGCAGTTCGGCAAGCCCGTCGCCGACTTCCAGGGCATCCAGTTCATGCTCGCCGACATGGGCATGAAGCTGGAGGCCGCCCGGCAGCTCACCTACGCCGCCGCCGGCAAGTCCGAGCGGGGCGACGCGGACCTCACCTACTTCGGCGCCGCCGCGAAGTGCTTCGCCTCCGACGCCGCCATGGAGATCACCACCGACGCCGTGCAGTTGCTCGGCGGGTACGGCTACACCCGCGACTACCCCGTCGAGCGGATGATGCGGGATGCCAAGATCACCCAGATCTACGAGGGCACCAACCAGGTGCAGCGCATCGTCATGGCCCGCCAGCTGATGAAGTAGGCGTTGACCTGCGGAAACCCCGTCTCCCGTTCGCGGGAGGCGGGGTTCGCTGTCTTCGAGGAGGTCACTGCGGCGCCACAGTTCAGGCCGCGCATCAACCAGTCGGTGGATTTTCTGGTCAGCAGGATCCCCGGCTGAGCATGGCTGGCAGATCGATTCGCCCCGGAGACAGGCAAAAGATGCTTGAGCCATGGCAGTCATCGAAGTCAACGACCTCCGCAAGGGGTACGCGGACCTGACCGTTCTGGACGGGGTGTCGTTCTCGGTGGAGGAGGGCGAGATCTTCGGCATCCTCGGGCCGAACGGCGCCGGCAAGACCACCACCGTGGAGTGCGTGGAGGGGCTGAGGCGGCCCGACGGCGGGTCGATCAGGGTGCTCGGCCTCGACCCGGCGAAGGACGGGCGCAAGGTACGCGAACAGATCGGGGTGCAGCTCCAGCACACGCAGTTGCCGGAGAACATCCTGGTGTGGGAGGTGCTCGACCTGTACGCCTCCTTCTATGCCAAACCCCGGGACTGGCGTGAGCTGCTGGAGAAGTGGGCGCTGACGGAGAAGCGCAACGCCCGCTTCGGGAAGCTGTCCGGTGGCCAGAAACAACGGCTGTTCATTGCGCTGGCGCTGGTGGGCAATCCGCAGGTGGCGTTTCTCGATGAGTTGACCACGGGGCTGGACCCGCAGGCGCGCCGCACCACCTGGGAGCTGATCAAGCGGGTCCGGGCGAGCGGCGTGACGGTGGTGCTGGTCAGCCACTTCATGGACGAGGTGGAGGAGCTCTGCGACCGCGTCGCCGTCTTCGACGGCGGCAGGATCGTCGCGATGGACACCCCGTCCGGCTTGGTCGACGGGATCGATGCCGAGCACCAGATGCGGTTCACGGTGATGGCTGGGGACATGGTCGAGCTGGGCGGGCTGCCCGGGGTGACCGGCGTGACCCGGGCGGGAAACCGGGTGGTCGTGACCGGCAGGGGTGACTTCGCCACGGCGGTCACCGCCCAACTCGCCCGCCACCACGTCCTGGTCAGCGATCTGCGCATCGACAAGCGCACCCTCGACGACGCGTTTGTCGCCCTGACCGGCCGCTCGTTCGACGCCACCCACTGACGGAGGAAGACCATGACCAGGCTCGCCATCGTCGAACTGAAGCTGCTGACCAGGGAACCTGGGGCGATGTTCGCGCTGCTCATCCCGCTCTTCATCCTGGTGGTCTTCGGCAGCTCCATCGAGCGGGGTGACACCGTGCTCCTGCCGATGGCGCTGGCGATCGCCGTCGGGCTCGTGGGTCTGTACCTGCTGCCGACCACCATGGCGACCTATCGCGAGCGGGGCATCCTGCGCAGGCTCTCCACCACGCCGGTCCGCCCCGGAAACCTGCTGGTGGTGCAGCTGCTCCTGCAGTTCGTCCTCGCCCTGACCGCGTGCGCCCTGCTGCTGGCGGTGGCGGGTACCGTCCTGGGCGCCCGCCTGCCCACCCGGGTGCTGCCCGGTGTGCTGGCCTTCCTGCTCGGTACGGCGGCCATGTTCGCGGTCGGCCTGCTCATCGCGGCGGTGGCGCCGAACGGCCGGGCGGCCAACGGGATCGGTGTCCTGCTGTACTTCCCGATGGCCTACCTCGCCGGGCTCATGCAGCCCACGGATCAGATGCCCGCTATCGTGGCCCGGATCGGGGAGTACACCCCGCTGGGCGCATTCCGGCAGTGCCTGCGGGACGTCTGGGCGGACGCCGCTCCCAGTCCCCTGCTGCTCGGTGTGCTGGCCGCGTACGCACTGGTCGTCAGCATCGCTGCGGCGAAGTACTTCCGCTGGGAGTGAGCGATGACCAGGCGGCTCGACCGGTGGGAGCGGCTGCTGGAGCGGCAGCTGGCGGCGGCGCCGTACGTCCTGCTGGCGACCTCCACGGTGCTCGCCCTGCTGACGGCCGGCAGGTCGGGGGCGACGCTCGGCCTGGCCGCGTTCGCCGCCGCCTGGATCTGGCTGGTGCCGCGCGGCGCGGTCTACGTGGCCGGGCTCGTGGTGCTGATCGGAGTGCTCTGCACACGAGAGATATGGTTTGCGAGCTTCTTCGGTTTCGTCGGATACCTCCACTCCTGGCAGTACCTGAAGGGATATTGGCGGTTCGTCGGGGTGACCGCCACGGCGACGATCAGCGTCGCGGCCTACGGTGGCGGTCTGCCCGATCCGACCCCGTCCGGAATCCTCACCTACCTGTTCTTCATCGCCGCCATCGTGGCGTTGGTCGGCCTGTTCAGCTTCGTCGGCGAGGTCACGGCCGAGCGGAGCGCCGAACGCAAGCGCATGGTGGCGCAGCTCGAGGAGGCGCTGCGGGAGAACGCGGGACTGCACGCCCAACTGCTGGTCCAGGCACGCGAGGGGGGCGTGCTCGACGAACGGCAGCGCATGGCGGCGGAGATCCACGACACCCTCGCCCAGGGACTGACCGGCATCATCACCCAGCTCCAGGCGGCGCAGCAGGCCGAGGACTGGCGGCGTCATGTGGACAACGCGGTACGGCTGGCACGGGAGAGCCTGGCCGAGGCCCGGCGCTCGGTGCACGCGGTCGGACCGGGCCAGCTGGCGGCGGCGCCGCTGCCCGAGGCGCTGCGCGACATCGTCACCCGGTGGGGCGAGCTCAACGGCGTACGGGTGGATTTCGCCACCACTGGTACGGTCCGGCCCATGCATCCCGAGGTTGAGGAGACGCTGCTGCGCACCGCGCAGGAGGCCCTGGCCAACGCGGCCAAGCACGCCGGCGCGTCCCGGGTCGGGCTGACCCTGTCGTACATGGAGGACGTGGTCACCCTGGACGTGCGCGACGACGGCGCCGGGTTCGATCCCGAGCGGGTCCGGGACGGCGGCGGCTTCGGTCTGGCCTCGATGCGCAAGCGGGTCAGCCGGCTGGCCGGCACGCTGGCGATCGAGTCGGAACCCGGCGTCGGCACGGCGATCTCCGCGAGCGTTCCGGCGGTGGCCCGTGGCTGAGCCGCTGATCCGGCTGCTGATCGTCGACGACCATCCGGTCGTGCGCGACGGCATCCGCGGCATGTTCGCCGGCGACCCGGGATTCGAGGTGCTCGGCGAGGCCGGAGACGGTGCCGAGGCCGTCGCCCTCGCGCGGGCGCTGAACCCCGACGTGATCCTCATGGACCTGCGGATGCCCAGGATGGACGGCGTCGCCGCGATCAAGGAACTCGCCAGGCTCGGCATCGCGGCCCGCGTCCTCGTCCTCACCACCTACGACACCGACCGGGACGTCGTGCCCGCCATCGAGGCCGGGGCCACCGGCTACGTCCTCAAGGACACCGGCCGCGACGAGCTCGTCCGTGCCGTCCGTACGGCGGCGCGGGGCGAAGCCGTGCTCTCCCCGTCGGTGGCCACCCGCCTCCTCGGCCAGGTCCGCACGCCCGCCGACCCGCTGAGCGCCCGGGAGTTGGAGGTCCTCCGCCTCATCGCCGAGGGCGCCACCAACCGCGAAGCCGCCGCGCGCCTGTTCATCAGCGAGGCCACGGTGAAGAGCCACGTGCTGCACATCTACACGAAGCTCGGCGTCAACGACCGAGCCGCTGCCGTCGCCGCCGCCTTCCGCCGCGGCCTGCTCACCCTGGAGAACGGCTGACCAGGCCGGCCGCGGTGATCGGGCGGGCGGGCCGGGACCCCGGCCCGCCCGCGGTGCTCAACGGGTCTCGGTGGTGCCCTCCGGTCGGCCGGTCGCCCGCGGCGGCGCGGACCACGGCGACTCGCCGGCGGTGCGGCGGGGCAGGGGCTCGGTGGGGGTGGCGTCGGGGTAACCCAGCGTCGGCGGGGCGGTGTCCGTCGTGTCGGCCGGGGGCCAGCTGAACGACTGGGTCTGCTCGATCGGCTTGTCGGCCGGGGTCAGCTCCGCCTCGGCCGCCGGCCGCCCGGGCCACTGCCGCCAGCGCTGCCCGCTGAGCACGGCCATCAGCAGCAGCATGCCGATCAGGAACAGTGTGCCGTTCTCCACCGGCTGACGCAGTGGCAGCGGGTCCCCGAGCATCTTCCAGCCCTCGGGGATCCGGTCCCGGACGGTGAATGGCGCGACGAACAGCCCGAGGTACGGGATGACCAGCAGCAGCCCGGCCACGAGCGGACCGAGCGGCGAGAAACGCAGGGTGCCGAGCAGGCCGAGCAGGATGCCGGCGACGCCGAGGTACACGGCCGGCTCGATCAGGTTGGGCGTGCTGTAGGTGCCGATCTCCACCCAGCGGTGCACGGTGCCTGCAGACCCGTCCTGACCGAGGGTGACGAGCACCCAGGTGACGGGCGCCACCACCAACCCGGCGAGGAAGCTCCAGAGATGTCGCATCCGCGCACCGTACCGTTTCCGGCATGACAGATCACCCCTCCACCGGGCCGGTGGGCAAGCCGACCTCGTATTCGCGGGTCACGCTCAGCCGGATCATGACCGCAGTCGATGTCAATCTGTACGGGACCGTGCACGGTGGGGTACTGATGAAGTTCGTCGACGACGTGGCCGGGGCCGCCGCGGCCCGGCACAGCGGTGGCACCGCGGTCACCGCCTCGATCGACGAGATCGTCTTCTCGGAGCCGGTCCGGGTGGGCGACCTGGTGCACGCGCACGCCCAGGTCAACTGGACCGGGCACACCTCGATGGAAGTCGGGGTGAAGGTGGTCGCCGAGCGCTGGGACTCGGCCGAGGACGAGCCGGTCCCGGTCGCCACGGCGTACCTGGTCTTCGTCGGGGTGGACGTGGGCGGCGCACCGCGCCCGGTCCGGCCGGTGCTGCCGGAGACCCCGGAGGACGAGCGCCGCTACCGGGAGGCGGAGATCCGCCGCGCCCACCGGCTGGCCCGCCGCCGGGCGATCCAGGCCCACCGGGCCGGCTGAGGAGGCACCGGGCATCCCGCCACCGCGCGCGGCGTTGGCGGGACGCCTCCCCGCCCAGCCACACTGTTGGACGGGCGGAGATGTGGGGCGGGCACGCCCCCCGACCGGCACCCGGTGCGGAGAATGGCGACGCTGGGTAGGGCAAGATGGCGCCACGGCCCATGCACAGTGTCGTGACGGGCCTCAGGGAGGGTGGAGCAGTGGGTGACGTGCTGTGGACGCCGCCGGCTGACGTGCGCGAGCGGTCCCGGATCGGCGACTACCTGCGCTGGCTGGCCGAGCACCGGGGGCTGGAGTTCGCCGACTACGACGCGCTGTGGCGCTGGTCGGTGACGGACCTCGACGCCTTCTGGCGGTCGATCTGGGACTACTTCGAGGTGGTGGCGCACACCCCGCCGACCGCCACGCTCACCGGCCCGGCCATGCCGGGCGCCCGCTGGTTCCCCGGCGTGACGCTCAACTACGCGGAGAACGTGCTGCGGATGCCGGGCCGGGGGGACGACGACCCGGTGGTGATCGCGCACGGGCAGACCCGCGCGCCGGAGACGCTGACCGCCGCGGAGCTGCGCGAGCGGGTCCGCCGGGTGGCGGCCGGGCTGCGCCGGCTCGGCGTCGGCCAGGGTGACCGGGTGGCGGCGTACGCGCCGAACATCCCGGAGACCTTCGTGCTGCTGCTCGCCACCGCCAGCCTGGGCGCGATCTTCTCCTCCTGCGCGCCCGAGTTCGGCACCCGCAGCGTCACCGACCGGTGGCAGCAGATCGAGCCGAAGGTCCTGGTCGCCGTGGACGGCTACCGGTACGGCGACAAGCCGGTGGACCGGCGGGGCGAGGTGGCCGCCATCCGGGCCGCGCTGCCGTCGCTGGAGCACACCGTCGGCATCGCCTACCTCGACCCGGCCGGCACGCCACCTGAGGGTGGGATCTCCTGGGCGGAGCTGGCGGCGGAGACCGACGAGCCGTTGACGTTCACCCCGGTGCCCTTCGACCACCCGCTCTACGTGCTCTACTCCTCCGGCACCACCGGCCTGCCGAAGCCGATCGTGCACGGCCACGGCGGCATCCTGCTGGAGCATCTGAAGATGCTGGCCCTGCACCACGACCTGGGCCCCGCGGACCGGTTCTTCTGGTTCACCACCACCGGCTGGATGATGTGGAACTTCCTGGTCTCCGGTCCGGCGGTGGGCGCGACCATCGTGCTGTTCGACGGCAACCCGGGCCACCCGGACCTGGGCGCGCTCTGGCGGCTGGCGGAGCAGACCGGCACCACCTACTTCGGCACCTCCGCGCCGTTCCTGCTGGCCTGCCGCAAGGCCGGCCTGGTCCCGAAGGAAATCGCCGACCTCGCCGCGCTGCGCGGTCTCGGCTCGACCGGCGCGCCGCTGCCCGCCGAGGGCTTCACCTGGGTGTACGAGACCGTCGGCGACCGGCTCCAGCTCCAGTCGCTGTCCGGCGGCACGGACGTCTGCACCGGCTTCGTCGGGGGCGTGCCGCTGCTGCCGGTACACGCCGGGGAGATCGCCTGCCGGGCGCTCGGCGCGAAGGTCGAGGCCCGCTCCGCGGACGGCACCCCGGTCATCGGGGAGCTGGGCGAGCTGGTCATCACCGCGCCGATGCCGAGCATGCCGGTGGGCTTCTGGAACGACCCGGAGGGCACCCGCTACCGGGAGGCGTACTTCGAGGTCTACCCGGGCGTCTGGCGGCACGGCGACTGGATCACCGTCAACGAGCGGGGCGGCTGCGTGATCACCGGGCGCTCGGACGCCACCCTGAACCGGGGCGGCGTACGCCTCGGCACCGCCGAGTTCTACTCGGTGGTCGAGGGGCTGGACGAGGTGGTCGACTCGGTGGTGGTTCACCTCGAGGACGACCAGGGTGGGGCGGGTGAGCTGCTGCTCTTCGTGGTGCTGGACCAGGGGCTGGAGCTGGACGACGAGCTGCGGAAGAAGATCTGCCGCGAGCTGCGGAGCGCCCTGTCGCCCCGGCACGTTCCGGACGAGATCCACCAGGTCCGGGCGGTCCCGCGCACGCTCTCGGCGAAGAAGCTGGAGGTGCCGGTCAAGAAGATCCTCACCGG
This sequence comes from Micromonospora sp. NPDC047738, assembly GCF_040642675.1. Lineage (NCBI taxonomy): Bacteria > Bacillati > Actinomycetota > Actinomycetes > Micromonosporales > Micromonosporaceae > Micromonospora > Micromonospora sp. NPDC047738. The sequence continues at coordinate 1,869 of NZ_JBEYSO010000036.1, read as the reverse complement.
CACCCCGGTCGACCACGCCGCGGCCAAGGGCGCCCTGGCCAACCCGGAGTCGCTGACCGCGTTCGCGGCCTTCGCCCAGCGCCGCGCCCACACCGACGAGTCCGCTCCCGCCTGACGGTGCGTGCCGGCCGGGGAGCGCCCCGGGCGGCACCCGCTCAGGCGAGGCTCACCGATTTGATTATCGATGATCAGTGATCATAGATTGGCCTGTGTGGAACGTTTTCGGCTTTCCAGGGCCGGGAAGCGTGTCGGTGTTCACCCCGTGGCGCATCACGTTTGGGTTGGCTCGGGGAGGGTTCTGGTGGTGTGGGTCGGCGGTAGGGCCGGTTTTGTGGATCGGTGTTGAGGCGTTGAGTCGGTGAGCGGGAAGCTGCGGCTGGCCGAGGGTGAGGCCGCCCGCACCGCGTGTGCCCGCGCCTTGCTGCGCACCGGCGTGGACGAGGAGACCGGCGAGGCGTTGTCTCAGGCGGTGCTGGCGCAGCGGGTCGGTTGGTGTGCCGATCTGGTGGCGGGCATGGTGGCCGCGCTGATCGGCGAGCACTGGAACACCGTGGATGTGCAGGTGCTGGCGGCCGGGGTGGATGCGGGTGGACGGCGGTTGCCGTCGCACGCGTGGATGGCGCTGCGGCGCCTGGGTTGGGCGGTCGCCCCGCCTGGGGGTGTGAGGGTCAATGACCGGGTCGTGCGGATGGCGCAGGAGCAGGCGGGACGTGCGCTACGGTCGGTGAAGTGGCGCGCTGACGTGACCGCCGGGGTCCTGGCGGCGTGGCCGGCTGATCCGCGCCAGCGCACCCCTGCGGAGTGGGATCAGGTTCGGTCCTCGATCCCCGGCGGCGAGTATCTGCCATCCAATGTCATCAAGGGCCGCACCCGGCAGGCCGCCACGTTCGCCAAGGTCAACGGTCGGCTGCCGGTGGATGTGTTCGAACTCGAAGGCGTCCCGAGAATCGGGCGGATGTTGCTGCTGGCCGCGTGTGATCGGCAGCAGGCCACGATCGAGCGCAGCGACACCGACCCGGCGAAAGCACTGCTGCGCTTGCAACTGCCCACACGTCCGGATCCGCGGACGTATCGGGACTGGACGTGGGTCGAGTGTCCGATCAGGCTGCCGTCCACGGTTCCCGCCTCGGCGGTGCTGCACCTGCCGGCCCTGCGCATCACCGACGGGACGGTGCGTGCCGACATGGCGTACACGCATGCCGTGCCGAAGGCCCGGGCCACCGGTCACACGGTGGCGGTCGGTGTGGATTGGGGCCTCAACACGCTCCTCAGCGCCGGAGCCCTGCGACTGGGAAAGGACGGGCGGATCACGGCGTTGGGGGCTGGTGGACAATTCCGGGCCGCCGGGGTCCTGGCCAAGCAGCACCGCCTCCGGCGCCTGTCAGAACGGCTGCACGCGAAGGCCGACCACTACCAGCGGCTGCTCGGCGGCCGCCCCGACGAGCAGCTGAGCGCGAAACACGAGGTGCTGGCCGGCGAGATCCGCCACGTCTCCGCCCGCCGTTCGAACTTGAACGACGCGCTGGCGTGGGCTGCCGCCCGCTGGACGGTGGACCAGGCGATCGCCGCGCGGGCGTCCGTCATCTACCTGGAAGACCTGCGCTCGATGGAAGCCAAGGGCATGGGGCACAGCCTGAACACGCGCCTGTCCCAGCAGGTCCGCGGAAAGATCACCGACCGGATGCGGCACCTCGCCGCCGAGCACGGTATCGCCGTGGTCACCGTCCCCGCCCACAACACGTCCAAACACTGCCCCCAATGTTTGACCCCGCTACAGCACCGCAAAGCCCCCGACCGGCCCACCACACCCGGGTGGAAGTGGGCCATCTGCCCCAACCAGTCCTGCCGCTGGCAGGGCGACCGCGACCA
>NZ_JBEYSO010000035.1:0-56377 GCF_040642675.1 Micromonospora sp. NPDC047738 | reverse complement strand
TCGCTGCACACCGACGTGCCGATCCAGCGCATCGAACGCGACATCAAGGCGCTCAACCTGCACGCCATCATGCACCCCGACACCAACTTCGAGCTCTACGGGCGGCTGGCCTGTGGCTTGCCGCCGAACACCCAGTACATCTGACCTCGCCTGGAGAGACCCGTCCACGGTCTTGTCCGGCCCATCGCGGAGGGCACTTCCCCGTGGTGGTCGGCGCGGCGACGGTCGGTGCCCGGGCGGTCGGTCGGCGTAGGTCCGGCAGCCCGGCGCCGGGTGTCTGGGTCGAGCCGCCGATGTGGCCGGGTAGCGGTCGGCGTGCCGCGACGCCCGGCCGCAGGCTGCCCGACCCGGATACGTCCAGCACACTGGCGTCCCGGGCCGGGTGACGTCCCACCGGGTGGCGTCCGGCCGGGTGGCGTCTGCCGCCTGGACCACGGCCGAGACGGCGCCGTCCGAGGTGAACGGCGCCGTCCCGGAACCGGTGACGTGTGGGTCTCGACCTGGCCGCCGTGGCCGTCATCCGCCACGGGGCCGTGCCGGCGGGGCCACGCCGGGTCGGCGCGCCCGGCTGCGTACCGGTGACTGCCCCGGCCCGACGTCGCTACGGGCGACCGCGGGATCAGGGACAGATCTCGCAGCCCAGCCCGAACTGCTTGTCGACCGGGCGCTGGATCTGGTCCTTGCCGTAGAGGGCCTGCCAGTAGTGGCCCCAAGGCCGGGCCCACGCGTTGGCCACGCAGGTCCACCGCGGTCCGGGGCGGTACGCCTCGACGAAGGCCCCGACGTGCGCCTCGACGGCGCGGTTGTCATGGATGTCGATCACGTCGCGTAGCTTGCCGGTGCTCAGTGCCAGCTTGACGACCTCGTACCCGTCAGAATTGCCGTTGAGGCTGCTGTCGAGATACTTTCCGACCGCGTCCCGGATGTAGAAGTAGCGGCTTCGCGCATCGATCATCGCCAGATAGTCGTCGACGGTTTCCACGGTCATCTCGGAGAACGAACTGATGTTGATCGTGAGATCGAAGTCGGTGCCGGTGTACTGCTCGTCCACGTCACCGATCGAGGTGAACCGGACCTTGGCGAACTGCTCGTCGTCGAGCACGGAGCGCAGGTATCGGGTGGACAGGGTCAGGGAGTTCGGCAGGTCGATGATGTGGTACTCGCGTACGTCGTGGTTGGACAGGATGGTGTGGCAGGTGCGCCCGTACCCGGCGCCGATCTCCAGGACCCGAGCGTCTTCGAGCTCGACATTGCCGGCGATGAAGTCCAGTTCGAGCACCGACTGCAGGTAGTCCATGCACACCGGCTCACCGTCGAAGGTGATGGTGATCGGCTCCCCCACGGTGCGGTTGCGGATGCTCCGCAGCCGCTTCCAGTTCTCGTCGCTCAGCCCGTCGGCGAGAATGTACATCAATGATTTCAGATACCGAACTCCGTTCACTCTCGGATCCCAATAGCCGATCTTGAAGTTGATCGGCTTGGATTTGAACGATGAGATTTCCGTCGCCGCCTCCTCGGTGACGTGGAACTTGTCGTGACGAGCCCGCAGCAGGCTTGGACCGTACTTTTCGCGCATCTGCTTTCCTATCGATTCAGGGGGCGAGGACCTCGCCCGGCTGAACACATATTGCGCGCAGTTTGTGGCCGAAATCATCTCTGTGCATGCGCCCGAACGGCGGGCCGCCGCCGAGGCAATCGAGCGGTCGGCCGGCGGGCTGCGGCGGCGTGAACGGGTGCTCCAGCCGGGGTGACCGCGAGCTGCGCCGGCCGGGCGGGTACCCGTCCCGGATACGGCGGGCGCGCCGGCCGGCGGTGTGGGGCGACGTCGGGCCGGGCCGGGAGCTGGGGGCCTGGCCGGGGCGCGGGGCTCGGGTCAGTGCGCCAGGGCCGCCTCGCGGCGGCGGAGCGACTCCTTGCGGCTGTCGAGCAGCGCGAGCAGGACCGGCGGGTCGAGCTTGGACACCGGCAGCAGTTGCGCGTCGAGATGGAAATCGCGGTTGCCGGACACCGTGATCGGGCCGGCGGTGGCCACCGTCACGTCGTCGGGCGTCAGGTCGAGCGGGGAGCCGGACACGGACTGGCACAGGACGTACCAGGTGCCGTCGGGGATGCCGCTGAAGTGGAAGGTGCCGGGCTCGTCGAGGACGGCGCAGTTCATCGGGGCGCCTTCGGGGATCCGGTTCGGGAAGACACCCATGTAGATCAGTCCGCGGTGTACCCCGCTGAGCGTGCCGGTGATGGTGTTGGCCCGCGCCGGGCGGGGGCGGGTGCAGACCGCCGGGGCGAAGCCGCCGAGCCGACGGTAGGTCGTCGGGGAGAGCCCGACACTCTTGGTGAATCGGGTGCTGAAGGTGCCCACGCTGTTGTAGCCGACGCGGATGCTGATGTCGGCGACCGTGAGATCCGTGGTGGTCAGCAGCCGTTTCGCCTCCTGGAGCCGGATGGCCGAGAGGAATCGCCCGGGCGATATTCCGGTGACCCGCTGGAACACCCGGGTGAAGTGAAATTTGCTGAACCGCGCAATACGTGCCATTTCTCCGACGGTCAATTCCTCGGACGGATTCATGAGCATTCGGTCGATGACTCTTTCCACGGCTCTCTGCACGCCCGAGTGCAACGATTCTCCCCCCGGAGTTGGTCGAGCGCCGGGGCGGCCGGCGTCGGCGTTGGGCGGTCCCGGCGCCATAGGCATGATAGAGGGTAACCACGGGGTGGCCGATGGTCAATGCGCCGTGCGTCGGTCGGGGCGCGGCGTGCGGTCAGCCGAAATTGCCTACAGGAAATGTGGGAACAGGCCGCTGCCTGGATGGCCAAGATTAGCCGTCGAGCGACTATCTGACCGCGTAAGCCGGGCCTGGTGGCGCCACCTGGCCGGATCCGTGGCCGGCAGCCGAGGTTCTCCCTGGCGGGCCGGCCCCGACCGCCATGTTTACCAGGGCGTCCAGCGAGGTAAGATATAGACGACCATGATGTCCTGGGGGAGCAATGCGCATATCGGATCTGAGCCGGCGCAGCGGTGCGCCGGTCCCGACCATCAAGTTTTATCTCCGAGAACGGTTGCTCATGCCGGGCACTCCCACCGCACGAAATCAGGCCGTCTACGGTGAAAAGCATCTTCGCCGCGTACGGCTGATTCGCGCGCTTGCCGGGATCGGCGGGCTGGAGCTTGCGTCGGTGCGCGAGCTGCTCGCCGCGGTGGACGACACGCGCGTTCCGCTGACCGAGGTCGTCGGCGCCGTCAACCGGGCGCTCTGCCCGGGGGCGAGCCGGGGGACGCCCCCGCCCCCCGGCGAGCACGCCGACGAGGCAGCGCGCTATGTGGACGGGCTCTCCTGGGACCACCAGCGAGGGCGTTCCGGCTCCCCGGTGCTCGCCGAGGTGATCGTCGCGCTCCGCGAGCTCGGCTGCGACGCCGAGCTGACCGCCTTCGACGGCCTGGCGGCCCTCGCGGAGCAACTGGCCGTCGCCGAGCTGGACCTGCTGGCTCGCAAGGACGCCGTCATCGACCGGGGCGCGGCGGTGGCGCAGACCGTGCTCCTCAATGTCGCGTTCACGGTCCTTCACCGCATGGCCCACCAGCACCACGCTCTGCTGCGGCACGGCGCGGACACCGAACAAGCGGCGGGGCGGGACGACTGAGACACCGGGCCCGTCGCGTGGTCCTCGGGAGACCGGCGACGGGCCCGCGTCGGTGGGCCGGCTGATCAGCCCGGGCGGGTGAGCGCGGGTTGCCGCGCCTGGCTGCCGGTGGAGCGCTTGAGCGCGCCGACGAGCACCCGCAGCAGGGTCGCCGGCCGCATCAGTGCCTGCGGGGGGTCGACCATCCCGGCCGCGCGCATGTACGCGGTGGTCACCTTCGGGTCCCGGGTCGCCGCCGCCTGCACCAGCGAGAGGAAGCGCTGCAGGAAGCGGACCTTCATCGAGCGGTCGCCCGGCACGCCGGGGAAGCCGAGGTCGACGGTGGTCGTCATCTCCCAGGCCGCGTCGATGACGCTGCTGGCGAGGTCCTGGAAGTACGCCGCCGGATCCGGCGCGCTGTCCCGCCGGAGGTGCCTGCGCAACGTCAGGGCCGACAGCGCGGCGACGGTCATGCCCTGGGCGTACACCGGGTTGAAGCTGGTGATCGCGTCGCCGGTGATCACGAGACCCGCCGGGAAGCGGGACATCCGCTCGTACCGGCGGCGCAGGGTGACCGGGTAGTGGAACGGGACGGGCTCGTCGATCGGCCGGGCGCTGCGCAGTGCCTCGTGGATGTCCGGCACGCACAACGACTTGACGAACGCGTAGAAGCCCTCCTGATCGGTCGGCGGGTGGTCGCCGAGCAGCCCGTAGACGGTCAGCTCCACCTTGCCGTGGTCGGTCTGCGTGAAGATCGCGCCGCGCGGGGAATCCGGGTAGGCCACCGGGATGATGGCGAGGTCGCCCGCCCAGGGATCGTCGTCCAGCTCGTAGTGCTGGGTGACGTAGCCGAGGTCGATCTTGATGCGGTCCTCGGGCACCCGGGGATAGCCGAACTTGGTCAGCATCGCGGGGGTCCGGGAACCCCGGCCGGTGGCGTCGACCACCAGGTCGGCCTCGATGACCTCCTCGCCACCGTCGCCTTCCAGGTGGCGTACCCGGGCGCCGGTGATCCGGCTGCGATCGGCGCTCGCCACGAGGTCGACGATGTCGCACCGCTCGACGAACCGGACGGCCGGCAACTGCTCGACCCGCTCCCGGACGTGCCGTTCCATCAGCGGAGCGGTCGCCGGCACCGCGGTGTAGCCGATGTCCTCACGCCGTAGCGGCTTGCCGTTGAAGAACCAGCGGACCGAGCCAGCGTAGTCGCCGGTGGGGCAGCCGTCCGCGACGAGCTCCTGGATGAATCCGGGGAAGAGCTCCTCGGCCACCTGCAACCCGCGTACGTGCATGGCGTTGATGTGCCGGCCCTGGGGCCGGCCGCGCCGCGGTCCGGTCGTGCCCACCAGCCGGTCCCGGTCCACGATCAGGACCTCGTCGTACTGCTCGGACAACACCCGAGCGGCGAACAGTCCGCCGTAGCTGCCGCCGAGGACCAGCGCCCGGCGTGCCTTCTCACCCATCGTAGGTCGACCTTCCTCGCGCGGTGCTGAACTGGGCATGGGGGCGAGCGGGACGGAACCGAGCAGCATGCCGTCCACCACGGGCTCCTGCCCGGCCACGTACGACGACCGGCGGGACAGCAGGAACAGCACCGCCTCGGACACCTCGGCGGGATCGCCGATCCGGCCCAGTGCCACCTGGCTCCGGAACATCGCGGCCACCTGCTCCGAGCCGCCGGTCAGACCGGCGAACACGTCGGTGTCGATGTGCCCCGGGGTGATCGAGTTGGCCCGGATGCCCCCGCGCCGCATCGTGACCCGCGATGACGACGTGGGCACCGGCCTCGGCCAGGCGCTGCGCGGTAGCCAGTCCGATGCCGCCGCCGGTGACAGGTACCTTCCTGCCCTCGAATTCGGTCATGAGGATGAGCGTGGCAGTCACCCGGGTGGGTGGACATCTCCCGGCTTGCCGTTCTGAGGCGGCCGCACGGCACCCGGTCGGGCAGCGACGAAAGTCGATGCCGCCGACCTGTCGCCGCTGTCCACAAGGTGCCGGCGACCGTCCACTGCGAACGGCGAGGCGCGCGGCCCCACCGGGACCGGTGCCGATTCTGCGGCGCAGCGCAATGCGGAAGATGTGGTCGGGCGGCGCCGCCCGGACGATGGTGTCGACCGGTGAGCGTCGTGGGAAGGGACTGTGCCGTGCCGTCATTGTTGCCACCCGTCCGCCGGGCCGCCCGGTGCCCCCGGGCGCGGCCCCCGGGGTCGTGGCCACCGTCTGTCGCCAGCGGCGACTGGCTGGCCCGCCATCTGGGTGAGCACTGACCGGCCGGTCGCCAGGCCGGCGCGGCGGACCGCCGGGGCCGCTCGGGCCGACCCCGTTGAGTTCCGGGCCGCCGGTATCGACGACCGACGTTGACGGACGTCCCTGAGCCGCCCTGGCCGCCACCGGCGGACCGGCGTTCGGCGCTCGGTCGCCTCCGGTCCGCAGGCCCGTGTCCTTCGGGTTGTTTCTTGTTTCCGCTGGTGGAGTGCAGCCGTTTCAATGGAGTGCGGGAAGCTCTCGCCCTGCGCGTGATATCGAATATTGCCGGTATCCATTTTTACTTCGCGATTGCGGTTGGCGGCGCCGATCACAGACGAGGGTTGCCCGGGACGAGGGCGGCCAGTTAGCCTGGCGAAGGAAATCGCGGAATTGATGATGCTGGCCTGTATTGATTCGGTCGAGCCTTTCAATTCATGGGACCGCTCTTCGAATAATTGGTGTCCGCGGTATTCCTTTCGAGAGGTCCTGCTAGGGGGAGACGTGATGGAGCACACTTCCGAAACGGCGGTTCTACGAGCCATCAATGCGATGCAGGAACGCCTGGGTGAGCAACTCACGGTGGATGACATGGCCCGTGCCGCGATGTTCAGCAAATTTCATTTCACCCGCATGTTCCAGCGGGTCACGGGCGTGTCGCCCGGTCGGTTCCTCTCTGCCCTGCGCCTGCAGCGGGCCAAGGAGCTGCTGGTCTCGACGCGGATGAAGGTGGCCGACATCAGCGTCAGCGTCGGATACAACAGCGTCGGCACGTTCAGTTCCCGATTCAGCCGCAGCGTCGGGATGTCGCCCACCATCTACCGGCGCCGCGCCGGATACGCCACGGAGATCCGGGCCGGCGCCGACGGCTCCGGCTTCGGTAACGCGGCCCTCTCCTGCGACGTGCGGTTGGCCTGCCCGGACGAGAACGCGCTGATCTTCGTCGGCCTGTTCGCCGACCGCCTTCCCGAAGGTAGTCCGGTCCGCTGCGGCGTGCTGCGGCACGCCAACCGGATCTTGTTCGACAACCCCCCGCCGGGCAGTTGGTACTTGCTCGCCCAGTCGGTCTCGGTCGATCGAGGTCCGGCCCGCCTGGGCCGCGACCGCGCCGACCGACCGGTGGCCGTCGCGACCGCCGGGCCGATCACCATCCGGCCCGACACGCTCGTCTCCACCGAGCTGGTCCTGCGGCCGGCCCGGGCCCTCGACCCGCCGGTCCTGCTCGCGTTGCTCGACGCCCGCACGCACGCCCTCAGCCGGCTGGTCGATGCGCGGACCATGCCCGAGGCGGAGCTCGCGGACGCCGCCTGAGCGGCCACCCCGCGCGGTCGCCTCGGCGCAATACCCGACTCGCGCGGCGCCCCGGCACCGACAAACAACCTCGCCCAGCTCGCCGTCGAAATCGCGGGCGCAGAATTACCGCTGTTCTGGCAATTCCAGATAAAGAGTGAACGGGAGCGCGGCGTACGCTCCGAATCATCGCATCGGCTCCTCTTCTCGGAGGTTTTCGTGGAGCTTCGCAGCCCGGTCGCCATCGACCTACTCGGCACGGAGGGCCACGCCGCCCACGGTGCTCGGCTGAAGGGACCGGCGTGATGAGGCTTCTGGTGACCGGTGGTGCCGGCTTCATCGGCTCGAATTTCGTGCGCCGGATCCTCGGCGGCGCCTATCCGGCGCTGGACGGCGTCCGCGTCACGGTGCTCGACAAACTCACCTATTCCGGCGTGATGGCCAATCTCGATCCCGTCGGCGACGACCCGCGGCTGCGCTTCATCCTCGGCGACATCTGCGACGAGGATCTGGTCGACGAGTTGATGAGCGGGCACGACGCCGTGGTGCACTTCGCCGCCGAAACGCACGTGGACCGGTCCATCAATCAGGCCGTGGCGTTCGTGCGCACCAACGTGCAGGGCACCCAGGTGCTGCTGGACGCGGCCGTACGGCACCGGCCGCGCCGGTTCGTGCACGTGTCGACCGACGAGGTCTACGGGTCGATAGCCCACGGCTCCTGGGACGAGACCTGCCCGCTGGAGCCCAATTCGCCGTACGCCGCCACCAAGGCCGCGGCGGAGCTCCTGGTCCGCTCCTACCACCGCACGCACAACGTGCCGACGCTGGTCACCCGATGCTCCAACAACTACGGGCCCTACCAGTTCCCCGAGAAGATCATCCCGCTGTTCATCACCCGGCTGATGGAGGGCGGCAGCGTGCCGCTCTACGGCGACGGCCAGCACGTCCGGGACTGGCTGCACGTCGACGACCACTGCCGCGCGGTCGCCGCGGTCCTGAGCGGAGGGCGGCCGGGCGAGGTCTACAACATCGGCGGCGGTATGGAACTGACGAACCGGCAACTGGCCGAACGGCTGCTGACCGCATGTGGCGCCGGCCCGGAACGGATCTGCTACGTCGATGACCGCAAGGGCCATGACCGCAGGTACTCCGTGGACACCAGGAAGATCCGGGCCCAGCTCGGCTTCACCCCCCGCATCCCGTTCGACCAGGGCCTGGCTGCCACCGTGCAGTGGTACCGGTCGCGCCGGGACTGGTGGGAGCCGCTGCGGGACCGTGCCGAGGTGCTGCGTTAGCAGTTGCCATTCGGCACGAGGTTCCGACTCGCCCCACCCGGTACGTCACGTGGGTGGCCCCCGGGGTGTCGACGGTGTCCAGGTGGTCCAGTTCCGGACCGGCGCCGTCGAACAGCGCGGTGCCGGACCCCAGCAGGAGCGGTACGACGTGCAGCCGCAGGTGATCGACGAGTCCGGTCCGCAGCGCCTGCTGGATGACCGACGCGCCGCCCATGATGTGGACCCGTTGGTCGCCGGCGGCGGCCCTGGCCGCTTCGATCGCGGCGGCGACACCGCCGGTCACGAACGTGAACGTGGTGTCGCCCTTGCGTACGACGCCGTGTGGCCGGTGGGTCACCACGAAGACCGGCATGCGGAAGAAGCCGCCTTCGGCCGCCCAGCCATCGGTGTCGTCGTACACCCGCCGGCTCGTCACGACGGCGCCGGACGCGGCGAACGTCGCCCTGCTCAGCCGCCGCCCCTCGTCGTGGTCGAGCCACGCGTGCAAGCGTTCGCCACCCTTGCCGAACCCGGGCCACCGCACCAGATCGGGCCCGGTGACGAACCCGTCCAGCGACATCGAGATGTCCGCTTCAACAACTGCCATGCCCGGGTAGACGTAGTGGGGCCGTGAAGTGTCCGATGAGCCGGCCACCTTTTTCTCGTCGGTACGGGTATGAACGGTGCTGTGGACGCCACGAGTTTCGCGGAGCTGACCCGCCGGTACCACCGCGAACTGCAGGTCCACTGCTACCGGATGCTCGGCTCGTTCGATGCGGCGGAGGACCACGTCCAGGAGGTCTTCCTGCGGGCGTGGCGGTCCAGGGACGCGTTCGAGGAGCGTTCCAGCGTCCGAACCTGGCTGTACCGCATCGCCACCAACGCCTGCCTGGACACGCTACGGCGCACCCGCCCGCCGCTGCAGCCGTACCCGGATCAACTGCTCGACGAGCACCCGGGCCCCGACGCGGTGGCCATCGGCCGCGAGACGTTCGGTCTGGCGTTCCGCGCCGCGATCCAGCTGTTGCCGCCCCGCCAGCGGGCCGTGCTCGTGCTGCGGGACGTGCTGTCCTGGTCGGCGAGTGAGGCAGCCGCGCTGCTCGACACGACCGTGCCGGCGGTCAACAGCGCCCTGCAGCGCGCTCGGGCGACGCTGCGCGACAAGTGGCCGGGCGGTCGACTGGAGTGGTCGCCCACCGGTGCACCGGATCCGGCGCAGCGTGAGCTGCTGCGGCGGTACATCGCCGCGCACGAACGGGGCGACCCCCAGGCCCTGGTGGACCTGCTCTGCGAGGACGTCCGGTTGACCATCGAGCCGGACGTCGGCGAGTGGACCGGCAAGGCCGCCGTCGCCGACGCGCTGCGCCGGGACATGAACACCCCCGGCCAGTGGCGGATGCTGGCCGTGGCCGCCGACCGTCAGCCCGCCGTGGCCGCGTACGTCCGCGGCGCCGGCGACGCCACGTTCCGCCCGTTCGCGCTGATCGTGCTACGCGTGGAGGCGGGCCTCCTCCGCGCGATAGACGTGGTCAAGGCACCCGGCCTGTTCGCCGCGTTCGGCCTCCCGGCGAGCCTGGACCGGTAGTGCCCCGAGGCTGAGTTCGGCGCGCCGTACGCGGCGATGTCGATCTTGGTCCAGCCGTACGGTCGTACCGGGAGATCTTGGCGGCTCCGCCGTCCGGCGCTGGGCTGCCCCGTCCTGACGCTGCGATCATCGCATCTTTTGCCGCATCTGTCCTGAGCTGCCACTTTCGCCGCTTTTGCGGGCGTTCGACGCCCTCTGCTGAGGTTTGCTCAATAAGCTCCGAAGCGAGTTGCGGCACCGGCCCAGGCCCCTCCGGCGCGGGTCGTGCTGCGCCATCCGCGCACCACGCGGACACCCTGCCTGGCGTCCCTCGGGGCGGCCTGGGCCACGACCGCCGGAATCCCACGGAGATGCGTGAGACACGATGAAGGACTCGGACACCATGATCCTGCCCCGGCTCGGGTCGGCCGAGGCCAGCGTCGAGGACCCCTGGGGAGAAGGGCACGGCGTCCCCGCCCCCGGTCGCCCGGCGACCGACGCCCCGCGGTGGCGCACCGCCGCCTGGCTGGTCCCGGCGCTGCTGATGGGCGCGCTGAGCGTCGTCGGGGCCGGCGCACCCGGACTCCGCACGGAGGAACTCGCGACCTGGGCCAGGGCCAACTCGTCCTGGCGGGACAACTGGTCCCTCCTCCACTCGAGCGACGCCACCGAAGCGCCCTACCACCTGCTGATGCGCGCGTGGGCGGAGGTCTTCGGCAGCTCCGACCTCGCCCTGCGCGCGCCCTCCATGCTGGCTATGACCGCGGCGGCAGCGCTGGTCGGCGTACTGGCGGCCCGGATGTTCGCGCCGGCCACCGGGGTCCTGGCCGGGGTGCTCTTCGCGTTGCTGCCGACCTCGACGCGGTACGCGCAGGAGGCCCAGCCGTACGCGTTGACCCTGCTCGCCGCGGTGTTCGCCACGTTGCTCCTGGTGCCGGCGATCGACCGGCCGTGGTTCTGGCGCTTCGCCCGCTACGCCGGTGCTGTGGCGCTGCTGGGCCTGGGCAACGTCGTCGCGCTCCTGCTGCTGGTGGGGCACGGCTGGGCGGTGTTCGCCTTCCGGCGCGACAAGGCGCTCCGGTGGTTGGCCGCCGCGCTGGCGGGCGCGCTGCCCGCGGCCGCGTTGCTCTGGCTCGCCGCGCCGCACGGCGTGTCGCTCGCGCGGAACGCGCACCCGAGCCTGTCGGCGCTGGCCGCGGCCCCCCGGGAGCTGTTCGGCGTCGCCGCACTGGGTGCCGTGCTGCTCGCACTGGCGTTGTTCAGCCTCCCGCTGCGGTATTCCGCGGCCGTCTGCACCGCCTGGGCGGTGGTGCCGCCGCTCGGGCTGTTGCTGGTCGCCCAGGTGACGCCCGTCTGGCTGCCGCAGTACCTGCTCTTCACCCTTCCGGCGTGGGCGATGCTCGGCGCGGCGGCGCTGTCCCGCGCCCGGCTCGGCTGGGCCGCGGGGGTGCTGGCGGCGATCGCGGTGATCGGCGTCCCGGCCCAGGCCGACCTGCGGGAACCGGACGGACACCAGCAGGCCAGCCGCCGGCTCGCGGCGGTCGTCGAACGCCGCCTGCAACCCAACGACGGCGCCGTCTACGGCTCGTCGGACGCGGGCGACGGACGGGTCGGCCGGGATCTGGTGGCGCACTACCTGCCCGCCGACCGCCGGCCGCGAGACGTCCTCGCCACCGGCCCGCAGCGCGCCGACGGCCTGGGGCCGGTCGCCGAGTGCGCCGACGTGGCCGGGTGCCTGCGGGGCACCCGCCGACTGTGGGTGATCCGGCTCGGGGAGCGCGCCGACCCGGTGCAGGGCATCGGCGGGGCGAAGGAGCGGCTGCTCCGCACGAGGTATCAGGTGGCGCAGGTCTGGAGACTCACGGGGCTGACGCTGGCCCTGCTGGTGAACGAGCGGAGCGATCTCTGACCGGTGGCGCCCCGGCGGCGAGCGCCGGGCCCGTCGATCGTCATCGCGCAATCCGCAGTGTCCATCCGTATCAGCCGCTCACGATCGGCCCGCGCCGAGTTCGTGGCGAGCAAGTCGAACCCTTGGGGGAAACGTGGGCGTCGCTGTCGATACGCGCCGGTCTGAATCCGCGGGGGAGGGGACCCCCGGCCGGCGTCAGACGGTCACCTCGGCGCAGCCGCCAGCCGGCCGGCGCCCCGACCGTCGGCAACTGAACATCAAGGCCCGCCTCGCGTACGCGAAGTGCGGTGCGGTCGCCGGACCGCTGGTCGCGCCGCGTGACCCGCAGGCGCCGGTCGAGTTCCGCCGGGTCGCCTCGCCCGCGGCCCGGCTGATGCTGACCCTGCTCGTCCTCGTCAACAGCGCGGCCGGGTTGTTGCTCGTCGGGTGGCTGCTGCTGCCCGCGCACGTACCCGGCTCGGGCGTGCTCGGGCTCGGCGGCTGGCAGACGGCGGCGGCCCGGCTCGGCTTCTGCGTGGTCGTCGGGGTCGAGCTGATCCGCCTCGCGCAGAACGTGGTCGTCTGGGTGTTCGCGTACAACGCCAAAGACCCGGTGCCGGTCGATCCTCCGGTCGGTCTGCGGGTGGCGCTGCTCACCACGATCGTGCCCAGCAAGGAGCCGATCGACGTCGCCGAGCGGACCCTGCGGCGGCTGCGGCAGATCGTCTACTGCGGTCAGGTGGACGTCTGGATCCTCGACGAGGGGGACGATCCGGCGGTGCGGGAGATGGCCGCCCGGATCGGCGTGCACCACTTCAGCCGTAAGGGCCGCCCCGAGTACAACCAGCCGAGCGGTGAGTTCCGCGCCCGGACGAAGTCGGGCAACCACAACGCCTGGCGGGCCGAACACGAGGACCGGTACGACGTGGTCGCCAACGTCGATCCGGACCACGTGCCGCTGCCGAACTTCCTGGAACGGACCCTCGGCTACTTCCGCGACCCGGACGTCGCCTTCGTGGTCACGCCGCAGGTCTACGGGAACATGCACCAGAACTTCGTGGCCCACGGCGCCTCGGTCCAGCAGTACCTCTACAACGGGCTGATCGCCCGCGGCGGGAACGGCCTGGACGCGCCGCTGCTCACCGGCACCGGCCATCTCTACCGGCCGTCGGCGTGGCGGACCATCGGCGGCTACCAGGACTCGATCATCGAGGACCACCTGACCAGCATCCGGATCCACGCCGCCGTCAACCCGGAGACGGGCAACCAGTGGAAGGGCGTCTACACCCCGGACGTGGTCGCCCTCGGGGAGGGCCCGACGTCGTGGGCGGACTACTTCAACCAGCAGAAGCGCTGGGCGGCCGGCATCTGCGAGATCCTGGTACGCCCCGAGCTGCGCGCGCCGCGCGAGCTGCCCGCGCGACGGCGCTGGCAGTACCGCCTGCTCCAGTTCTACTACCCGAGCGTGGCGGTCAGCCTGTTGCTGGGGAACTTCGCCACGGCTCTGTACCTGCTCACCGGGGTGAGTTCGGCGCAGCTCGACCTCACCGTGTGGTCGGTGCTGTGGGGCTCGAGCATGGGCACCTGGTTCCTGCTGTGGCTCTGGCTGCGCCGCTTCAACATCGCGCCGCACGAACGGGAAGAGATCGGGCTGGTCGGCATGGCACTCGCGTTGTTCGCCGGGCCGGTCTACGTGGCCGCCGCGGTCGGTGCGCTGCTGCGGCGGAAGCTCGGGTTCGTGGTGACGGCCAAGGGGAAGTTGCGCACCATCGAGTCGCTCGGCACCTTCCGGCTGCACTTCTGCTGGGCCGCCTTCGCCGCTGGCCTGCTCGGGGCGAGTTTCGTGCTGGACCACGGCTTCACCATGCTGCGGGTGTGGCCGGTCCTGACCCTCCTGACCGGGCTCGTTCCGCCGCTGATCGCGCTCGTCTCGAACATCCGGGCCCGCCGCGAGCAACCCGACGACGCGGCCGAGCCCGCCGCCGGCGCCGACAGCGCGGAACGGCACCCGCCGAAGTCACGGGTGCCGGCTGAAGGGGTCCCGCGATGACGAGGCTCACGGTGCCGCGGGTCGTGATGCTGCTGATCGGCGCGCTGCTGGTGGTCTACGCCTTCGCCCTGCCGGCCGTCACCGCCTCCCGGGGCCCGGGGGATTCCCGGTCCGGCCGGGTGGCGAAGGCCGACGCGGAGGCGCTCGCCCAGCCCGGCGCATCGCTCCGACCGGCTCAGCAACTCTTCCCGCCGGCGGGAAAGACGTTCATCGGGGTGATGACCGAGAAGGGCCCGCACGACTTCACCGCGATGAACATGTTCACCGCGGCGGCGGAACACCAGCCGCAGGTCATGCTCTTCAGCTCCGGGTGGGCGGCCGACGCCTTCGACCGGACGCTGTTCGACCGGATCAAGGACCGGGGCATGCTGCCGATGCTGGGCTGGGAGCCGTGGGACTACCGGTTGGGTGAAACAGCCGTCCGGAAGGGGCTCCCGACCCCGGAGATCGACAGGGCACGGAACGAGCAACCCCAGTACCGGTTGTCCCACATCGCGCGTGGGGACTTCGACAGCTACCTGCGGTCCTGGGCCGACGGCATCAAGTCGCTCGGCTATCCGGTGGCCATCCGGTTCGGGCACGAGATGAACGGCTACTGGTACCCGTGGTGCGAGTCGGTCAACGGCAACCAACCGGGTGACTACGTCAAGGCGTGGCGGCACATCCATGACCTGTTCCGGGCCGCCGGAGCCACCAACGTCACCTGGGTGTGGAGCCCGAACAACAGGTGGGACGACTCGACGCAAGAACTTGCCACGTTCTATCCCGGGGACGACTACGTCGACTGGGTGGGCATCTCGGGCTACTACAGCACGGTGTTCACCTCGGACTACCGGTCCTTCGACACGATCTTCAGCCAATCCGTCCAGGAGATCCGGGCCTTCACCAGCAAACCGCTGGTCATCACCGAGACCGGTGCCTCCGACGCCAACGGGCGCAAGGCCGAGTGGATCACCGAGGCGTTCCAGATGCTGGCGCGCTACCGGGACATCATCGGCGTCATCTGGTTCGAGGTGGACAAGCAGAAGGAACTGGACTGGCGCATCGTCAGCTCACCGGCCGTGGCAAAGGCCTTCGCCAAGGCGGTCGCCGATCCTCGCTACCAGTTCACCTGGTCGCCCGACATGCTCCCGCGCACGAAGCTGGCCGATTAGATGCCCGAGCCCCAGTACCTGCCCGCGGATGACGACACGGCCGAGCTGGTCGCTCGAGCCGACAGCGAGGAACGCCCGCCGAAGTCGCGGGTGGCGGCCGAAGGGATTCTGCAATGTTGAGGTTGAGCGTTCCGCGGGTCCTGGTCGTGCTGATCGGCGCGCTGCTGCTGACCTACGCGTTCGCCATCGCACCGATCACCATGTCCGGGGGCCGGGAGGCCGGCCCGTCCGGCCGGGTTGCGCGGGCCGAGCCGGGCGCGGTGCGGACGGGCGAGGCGCTGGCGACGGTCGCACCGACCGCGCCGCCCCGACCGGCTGCGGAACTCTTCCCGCCGGCCGGTAAGGCGTTCATCGGCCTGATGACCGAGAAGGGCCCGCACGACTTCACCGCGACGAACATGTTCGCGGCGGCCGCCAAGCACGAGCCGCAGGTGATGCTGTTCAGTTCGGGGTGGGCGGCCGACCGGTTCGACCGGACGCTCTTCGACCGGATCAAGGACCGGGGCATGCTGCCGATGCTGGGCTGGGAACCCTGGGACTACCTGGTGGACCAGGCGGCCCGCGAGAAGAATCTGCCCGCCCGCGAGATCGACAAGCTCCGCTCCAACCAGCCCGCCTACCAGTTGTCCCGCATCACGGGTGGGGACTTCGACCCCTACCTGCGCTCCTGGGCCGACGGGATCAGGTCGCTCGGCTACCCGGTGGCCATCCGGTTCGCGCACGAGATGAACGGTGACTGGTATCCGTGGTCCGAGGCGACCAACGGCAACCGGCCGGGCGAGTACGTCAAGGCGTGGCGCTACGTACATGATCTGTTCCGGGCGGCCGGGGCCACGAACGTCATCTGGGTGTGGAGCCCGAATGCCCGCTGGGACAAGTCCACCGGGAACATGTCCGAGTTCTACCCCGGCGACGACTACGTCGACTGGGTGGGCGCCACGGGCTACTACGGCACGGGGGTCTTCACCGACTACCGCTCCTTCGAGGCGATCTTCGGCCCGACCATCACCGAGATCCGCACGTTCAGCAGGAAGCCGATGGTCATCACCGAGACCGGTGCCTCGGACGCCACCGGGCGCAAGGCGGAGTGGATCAAAGACGCGTTCCAGGTGCTGCCCCGATACCAGGACATCATCGGCCTCATCTGGTTCGAGGTGAACAAGGAGCTGGACTGGCGGGTCGCCAGCTCCCCTTCAGTGGCGAAGGCGTTCGCCGAGGGGGTCGCCGACCCCCGCTACCAGTTCACCTGGTCGCCGGGCTCGCTTCCGCGCACCGCGCCCGACAACCAGGCGTCCCGTGGCCCGGCGTGAGCAGCACGAGGAGACGAGCCGGCCGGTCCGGGCCGGCAGGAAGGAACGCCGCCCGCAGCTGTCGCGGGCGGCAGCGAAACGGGGGAGTGTCTTGGTAAGGCTTACTGTTCCACGGGTCGCGATGGTGTCGGTCGGCGTGCTGCTGCTGGCGTACGCCTTCGCTGTCGCGCCGGTCACCACGTCCCGGGACGAACCCGCGTCTCACCGGCCTGCGCCGGCCGAACAACAGGACTCGGTGGTGACGACCGAAGCCAACGGGCTCGCGCCAGCCGACCCGATCCTGTCACCACCACCGGGGCAGCAACTCTTCCCGCCCGCGGGGAAGACGTTCATCGGGGCCTTCACCCAGCAGGGCCCGTACGACTTCACTGCGCTGGACACGTTCACGGCGGCCGCCAAGCACCAGCCGCAGGTGATGCTGTTCAGCGCCGGGTGGGCGGCCGACCAGTTCGACCGGATGCCCTTCGACCGGATCAAGGACCGGGGCATGCTGCCGATGCTGGGCTGGGAACCCTGGGACTACCGGTTGGACGAAGCGGCCCGCAAGAAGCGGTTGCCCGCCCGTGAGATCGACAAGCTCCGCTCCAACCAGCCTGCCTACCGGTTGTCCCGGATCGCGCGGGGGGACTTCGACAGCTACCTGCGGTCCTGGGCCGAAGGGATCAAGTCGCTCGGCTACCCGGTGGCGATCCGGTTCGCACACGAGATGAACGGCTTCTGGTACCCGTGGTGCGAGTCGGTCAACGGTAACCGCAAGGGCGACTACGTCAAGGCGTGGCGCCACGTACATGATCTGTTCCAAACGGTTGGGGCCACCAACGTCAGTTGGGTCTGGAGCCCGAACGCCCGATGGAGCAGGTCGACGCCGAAGCTCTCCGCCCTCTATCCGGGCGACGACTACGTCGACTGGGTGGGCGCCACCGGCTACTACGGCACGGGGGCGTTCTCCAGGTACCGGTCCTTCGACTCGATCTTCAACCCCACCATCAAGGAGATCCGCACGTTCACCAGCAAACCCATGGTCATCACCGAGACCGGTGCCTCCGACGGCCACAAGCGCAAAGCCGAATGGATCAAGGAGGCGTTCCGGGCGCTGCCCGGACACCAGGACATCATCGGCCTCATCTGGTTCGAGGTGAACAAGGAGCTGGACTGGCGCATCGTGAGCTCCTCGGCCGCGGCGAAGGCGTTCGCCCAGTCGGTCGCCGGCCCGCGCTACCAGTTCAGCTGGTCGCCCGACATGGTCACGCGTACCGCACTGGACGACTAGTCCGGGCCCGTCCCCACGGCGTCACCGGTCGCGGACAGCCCGCCGCCCGCCGGTGACGGCGGGTTGACGCGACCTCCGGCAGGGTGCGCAGGACGACGTCGTGGTGGTCCGGGCCCGCCGGCCTCGACAGGTCCACCGTCTGCCCGCGTAGGCCGTCGAAGGAGACCTCATGATCAGGACGATGGTCCGGATGCGCGCGCGTCCGGGGTGCGAGCCCGCCGTGGCGGCGGCGTGGCGGACGGCCGCCGGGCAGATCGCCGGCCTGGCCGGCAACCTCCGGCAGGACCTGCTGCTCGACGCCAGCGACCCGCGCGTGTTCGTCGTCGTCACCGAGTGGGCCGACGAGTCGGCCCTGCGCGACTACGAGAACGGGGCGGTCGCCGGGCGCTTCGCCGGCGCCGTCCGGCCGCTGGTCGAGCCGCCCGGCCCGGGCAGCTACCGGGTGATGCGCGATCCCGGCGGTGCCGGCTCGACGATCTTCGTGGACGTCGAGGTCACCGTGCCGGCCGCCCGGCTCGCCGAGTTCGAGCGCGGCTACGCCGAGGTCCTCACCCGGATGGCCGGGATACCCGGGTACGTGCGCGAGGAGCTGCTGCGCGAGCCCGGTGCGGACATCTTCCACATCTTCGCTGAATGGAACAGCGAAGCCGAGTTCTACCGCTGGATCGGCGACCCGGCGCACGCCGAGCAGGAGGCTGGGCCGATCGCACCGTTCCTTCTCGACTTCCGGCGCCGCCTGTTCCACGTCGCGGCCGATTCCGGAAGCACCTGGGCACTGAGTACCGGCAGGGAGGCCGACGTGGACAGGACAACGGACGTACTGGTCGTCGGGGCGGGGCCCACCGGGCTGACCGCCGCCGTCGAGCTGGCCCGGCGCGGCATCGAGTGCCGGGTGATCGACAAGCTGGCCACGCCGCCCGGGCAGGCGGACAAGGCGATCGGCGTGCACTGCCGCACGATGGAGCTCTGGGAGGACCAGGGCATCGTGCGGGAGGCCATGGACGCCGGGATCTGGCTGACCGGGAACATGGTGTTCGTCAACGGTGTGGAGACCCACCGGATGAGCTGGGAGCTGCCCGAGCTGCCGTACGCCCACCTCGGCCTGCCCCAGTACGAGACCGAGCGGATCCTCACCGAACGGCTGGCCACCCTCGGCGTACGCCCGCAGCGCGGCGCCGAGCTGGTCGAGTTCACCCAGGACGACGACGGCGTGCTGGCCACGGTCGCGACCGCCGACGGTGGCCGGGAGACGATACGGGCGAAGTACCTGGTCGGCTGCGACGGCGCGCACAGCCGGGTCCGCGAGCTGCTCGGCTTGACCTTCACCGGCGGGCTCGGCCGGTTCCCGCAGCTTTTCATGCTCGGCGACGTCGACGTGGACTGGGACATGCCGGACGGCCACCTGCTCCGGTTCCTGCACGAGACCGACGGCCGGATGGACGGGATGCTCGTCTGCGTCCCGCTGCGCGGCGAGGCCCGGTACCGTATCGCGACGTTGGCGCCGCCCCGGTTCTTCGCCCAGACCGGCGGGCAGGACGCACCGCCGGGGTTCAGCGAGGAGCTGGCCGCGCCGACGCTCGCCGACGTACAGGCCGCGCTCGACCAGCTGGCCCCGCCCGGCACCCGGGCGTCGAACCTGCGCTGGTCGTCGGTGTTCCGGATCAGCCACGGCATCGTCGACCGCTACCGGGACGGCCGGGTGTTCGTGGCCGGCGACGCCGCGCACCTGCACCCGCCCGCCGGCGGCCAGGGCATGAACACCGGAATCCAGGACGCCTGGAACCTGGCCTGGAAGCTGGCCCTGGCGGTACGCGGAATCGCGGCGCCCGGGCTGCTCGACAGCTACGAGACCGAGCGGCGCCCGGAGGGCGAGGAGATCGTCGGGCGCGCGGTCCGGATGGCCTTCACCGACGAGCTGGACCGCGAGGACCTGAAGCGCCAGTTCCTGCAGGAGATGTCCATGCTGCTCAGCTACGCCGACAGCCCGCTCGTCGGCGAGTGCCTGACCGACCCGGACGCGCTGCGGCAGGGCCCCCGGCCCGGCGACCGCGCCCCCGACGTCGGCGGCCTGCGCCGGCAGGGCGTCGGACACCCGCTGCGCCTGCGCGACCTCACCCGCGGCACCCGGCACACCCTGCTGGTGTACGCGGACGGCTCCGCCGACGAGGCGGCGCTGGCCGCGGTGGAGAAGCTGTACGCCGAGGTCCGCGGCCAGACGGCCGGGGAGGTCGACGGGTACCTGCTGCTCGGCCCGGACGCCCAGGCGCCGCGGCTGCTCGCGCCGCCGGTGGTACGCGACGACGAGGGCCGGTTCCGCGCCGCGTACGGGGTCGCCGGCGCCGCCCTGTACCTGGTCCGGCCGGACGGGCACGTCGGGTTCCGCAGCCAGCCGATCGACGCCGACGCGCTGCGCAAGCACCTGCACCTGGTGTTCGGCGGTGCGCGATGACCCGGGTGCGCACCGTGCTCGCGATGCGGACCAGGGAAGGCTGCGAGGACCGCTTCGAGGCGGAGTGGCTCTCCGCGGCCGAGGAGATCCGCACCCTGGACGGCTGCCTGCACCAGGACCTGGTCCGCGACGCCGACGACCCGCGCAGCTATCTGATCATCAGCGACTGGGCGGACCGGGAACGGCTGGACGCCTTCGGCCGCAGCGAGCACCGGGACCGGCTCCTGCGCATGATCCGTGAGCTGCGCGAATCCGCGCAGCGGCACACCTACCAGGTGCTGCACAGCGTCGGCAGCGAGCCCGAGGAGGCGAGATGACCGAGCCGGCCCTACCCGCTTCGGAGTTCTACACCGACGAGTTCGCCGCCGACCCGTATCCCAGCTTCGCGCGGCTGCGGGACGACCGACCGGTGTGCCCGGTCAGCTCGCCCCGCTTCGACCAGTACCTGATCACGAGGTACGACGACGCCAAGACGGCGCTGACCGACCCGCGGCTGTCCAAGGACCTCTACGGCCCCGGCCAGCACTACCTGCGGCTCTTCGGGCCGAACTCCGAGGGCCTCAACAAGAACATGCTCAACTCGGACCCGCCGGAGCACACCCGGTTGCGCCGGATCATCTCGCAGGCGTTCGCGCCGCGCCGGATCGAGGCGCTGCGGCCGCGGGTGGCGCAGATCGTGGACGGCCTGCTCGACAGGATCGTCCCGCAGGGCCAGGCCGAGCTGATGCACGAGTTCGCGATCCCGCTGCCGATGATGGTGATCTGCGAGCTGCTCGGCATCCCCGAGGCCGACCACGGGCGGGTGCTCGACTGGACCCAGGTGATCCGGACCTCCGGGTCCTCCCGCCGCCCTCCACAGGAGGAGCGGGCGGCCGTACAGGAGGCCCAGCTGAAGCTGCACGACTACCTCGTCGACCTGATGCAGGCCAAACGCGCGCACCCGGCCGACGACATCATCGGCGCGCTGATCGACTCCTGTGACCGGGATCGGGCATTGTCCGAAGCGGAACTGGTCACCACCACGTTCCTGCTGCTGTTCGCCGGGCACCAGACGACCGCGGACTTCCTCGGCAACGCCACGCTGGCCCTGCTGACCCATCCCGAGCAGCTGGAACTGCTGCGTACCACGCCACAACTGCTGCCGTCGGCGATCGAGGAACTGCTCCGGTTCGACGGCCCGCTGCCGGTGGCCAGCCCGCGGATCGCCACCGAGGACGTCGAGTACGAGGGGGTGTGCATCCCGCGCGGGTCGATCGTCGGAGTGGTGATCAATGCGGCCAACCACGACCCGGCGCACTTCACCGACCCGGACCAGCTGGACCTGCGGCGCGTCCGCGGCCCGCACCTCGGCTTCGGTCACGGCGTCCACTACTGCCTGGGCGTCTCGCTGGCCCGGATGGAGGCGCAGATCGGCCTCAGTGCGCTGCTGCGCCGGCTGCCCGGGCTGCGGCTCGCCGTGCCGGTCGCCGAGGTACGCCGGCTGCCGGCCGCGTCGCCGTTCCGGGGCCTGCTGGAGCTTCCGGTCACCTTCGCCGCCTGAGCACCTCCGGTGCGCCGCGTCCCCGTCCGCCGTACAACCGAAACCCACCCAAGGAGCAGCCATGGTCTTCCGGAACGTGATCGTCTGCCGCATGGTCCCCGGCAGTGAGAACATCGTCGGCGACGTCTTCGGGCACTACGACAAGACCACCCGACCGCAGGACCTCGGAGTCATCGGGCGGATCCTGCTGTCGCACCACGACCTCTACATCCACGTCATCGAGCGCAAGCAGGACCCGAAGGTGTCCGGCCAGACCCGTGGGCTGCCCGCGTTCCAGAAGATCGCCGAGGCCATCGGCCCGTACGTGACGCCGTACCCGAGGTACTGGAAGAACCCGTCCGACTCCGTGGCGAAGGAGTTCTACCAGTGGGTGCCGGACGGGAAGGGGCCGGAGGACACCACGCTGACCATGATCGTGGGCCGGATCAAGCCCGGCGCCGAGCCCGACGTGGCGCGCGTTTTCACCGAGTCCGACGCCGGCCCGCTCCCCGCCGAGCTGGGGGTCACCGGACGCTGGCTGTACGCCATCGACGACGTCTACGTGCACCTGCTCGAGCAGGACGCGTCGCTCGCCGAGGCCATGCGGCACAACCACGACAAGCCGGCCTTCAGCAAGGTGATGGAGGACCTCAGCCCCTACATCAGCCCGTACCGTCCGGACATCTGGCGCGGGCCGCAGGACTCGGTGGCCAAGCCGTTCTACCGCTGGCGAGCCGAGGACTGACCAGTCCGACCGAGGTGGGGGCGTCGGCCGACGCCTCCACCGTCGTCACTCGTCCACGACGGTGTCCGTCTCGCCGTCGTGCTGGAACCGCACCGGCTGGTGCTCGTCGGGCCGTGGGTTCTGGGACGGGGTGTGGTGCGGGTCCCCGTCAGGGGAGAAGAGCACCTCGTCGGTCTTGTGGGTCTTCTCCTCGTCCTCTTCCGGCTCCGTCACGTCCGCTCCTCGCCAACTGCGCCTCGCCTGTGCTCCCACCCTAGGTGGGCGGGATGGGCCGCCGCAGGCTTTCCCGTCGTCGCACTCCGAACTGCCGAAACCGCCCAGACGGCGGCCGGAGATGCGGGATGGTGGGTCCCGCAGCGAGCCGGGTGCCGGGGGTGACGGATGCCGACCAGGGAGATCATCCAGCTGATCGGCGAGTCCCTGGACCTCGCCGGGGTGCTGGTCATCGCCGTGGGCGTCATCATGGCCACGGTCGTCTTCGTGCGCGGCTGGTGGCGGACCCGCCGGCTGGTCGACGTCTACCCGCCCTACCGGCAGGGCGTCGGGCGAGCCATCCTGCTCGGCCTGGAGTTCCTGGTCGGTGGTGACATCATCCGTACCGTGGCGGTCTCGCCCACCTTCGCCAGCGTCGGCGTGCTGGCCCTGATCGTGCTGGTCCGGACCTTCCTCAGCTTCTCGCTGGAGGTGGAGATCGACGGCCGGTGGCCCTGGCAGAGCCGCAATCCGGCGACCGGGCACCGGACCGTGCGGTAATTCCGCGCCGATCAGATGTTGGCCGAGTCCGGCGGCACTTCCCTCGGGAGCGCGGGTGCGCCGGCGGCGGGCTCCTCCTGGCGGCAGTGGAGCCCCAGCGTGTACGCCGTCATCGACAGCGAACCGTACGCGTATCCGTCGACCAGCACGTCCGGCCGGCCGTCGTCAGCGCCGGCCAACCCGGCCAGGTAGAGCAGCGGGATGAAGTGGTCGGGGGTCGGTACGGCCAGGTCGAAGTCGCGGTGCCCATCCAGCCGGGCCGCCTCGGTCGGGCTGCCCCGCATGATGTCCCGGGCCGCGTCGTCGAAGCGCCGCGCCCAGTCGAAGCCCTCGTCGGTCAGCCGGGGGTCCACTCCACCCAGGTTGTGCACCACGTTGCCGCTGGCCACGACGAGGACGCCGCGCTCGCGCAGCGGCGCGAGCCGGGCGCCGAGGTCGAGGTGGTAGTCCAGCGGCTTGAACGCGTTGATGCTGAGCTGCACCACCGGGATGTCCGCGTCGGGAAAGGCGTGCGTCAACACCGACCAGGTGCCGTGGTCGATGCCCCACGAGTCGAGGTCGGCGCCGATCCAGGTGGGATGCACCGCGTCGCTGATCTCCTCGGCCAGTTCGGGCAGCCCGGGCGCCGGGTAGCGCACGTCGAACAGCTCCTGCGGGAAGCCGTAGAAGTCGTGGATGGTGCGCGGCCGGGGCATCGCGGTGACGGCGGTGGCGCCGATGTACCAGTGGGCGGAGACCACCAGGATCGCCCGGGGCCGGGGCACCGCCCGGCCGAACTCCCGCCAGGCGGCCGTGTAGCGGTTGACCTCCAGGGCGTTCATCGGGTTGCCATGCCCGAAGAACGCCGCCGGCATCACCGTCTCGGTCATCTGGCTGCTCATGCCGTCCTCCGGCTCCGTCGTGAGCCGAGCGTAACCCCGGGTGGCCGTCCGCACCGGCCCACCGCAGTACCGGCAACTCGGCAACCACGCCGAGCCGTGCCTGCCGGCCTGCGGCCCGCCACGTCGGGCACTCGTTGGTCTGATCTCCCTGCTTGGCCCGTGCGGCGGGGAGCCGGGAGCCGTAGCCTCCGATGGAACCCGCGGGAGGCGAGAGCGGTGGACCACAGCGCCGGGCGGCCGGGCGGCGCCTGCGGCCGGGCGGCGCACCACCGGCACGACAAGCACGCCGGCCACGACCCGGCGATGTTCCGCCGTCGGTTCTGGCTCTGCCTGGCGCTGACCGTGCCCGTCGTGCTGACCAGTCACCTGGTGATGAGCTGGCTGCACTATTCGCTGCACGTCCCGGGTGTGACGTGGGTGGGTCCGGTGCTCGGCTCGGTGGTGTTCGGCTACGGCGGTTGGCCCTTCCTGGTCGGGGCCGTCCGGGAGGTGCGGGACCGGGCGCCCGGCATGATGCTGCTGATCGGGCTGGCGATCACCGTGGCCTACCTCGCCTCGGTGGCGACCACCATCGGCGTCTTCCACCTGGACTTCTGGTGGGAGCTCGCCGCGCTGGTCACGATCATGCTGTTCGGCCACTGGCAGGAGATGACGGCGATCGGTCAGGCGCGCGGGGCCCTGGCCGCGTTGGCCGCCCTGCTGCCGGACGAGGCCGAACGGGTCGGGCCGGACGGCTCGGTGCAGCGGGTGGCGGTGGCCGGGCTGCGCCCGGATGATCTCGTGCTGGTCCGTCCCGGCGGGCGGGTGCCTGCGGACGGGCACGTCGTCGAGGGCACCGCCGAACTGGACGAGTCGATGATCACCGGGGAGTCGCGACCGGTGCCGCGCGGGACGGGGGACCGGGTGGTGGCGGGCACGGTGGCCACCGACTCGGCCCTGCGGGTACGCGTCGACGCGGTGGGGGAGGACACCGCGCTGGCCGGTATCCAGCGGCTGGTCGCCCAGGCGCAGGAGGCCGGCGGCCGGGCCCAGGCGCTCGCCGACCGGTTCGCCGCGTGGTTGGTCTACGTCGCCACCGCCACCGCCGCGGTCAGCCTGGTCGTCTGGGCCGCGCTGGGCCGGGTGGACGAGGCCGTGGTACGCACCGTCACCGTGCTGGTGATCTCCTGCCCGCACGCGCTCGGCCTGGCGATACCGCTGGTCATCGCCCTGTCGACCAGCGTGGCGGCGCGGGTCGGGATCCTGGTGAAGGACCGCCTGTCGCTGGAGCGGATGCGCAGCGTGGACGCGGTGCTGATCGACAAGACGGGCACGCTCACCAAGGGGCAGCACACCGTGACCGGGGTTGCCGCCGTCGACGGCCTCGGCGAGGACGAGGTGCTGCGGCTGGCCGCCGGGGTCGAGGCCGACAGCGAGCACCCGCTCGCCCGGGCCATCGTCGCGGCGGCCCAGCGGGTCGGCCCGGCCACCGGCACCGACTTCCGCTCTCTGCCGGGACGCGGGGTTCGGGCCACGGTGGCCGGGACGGCGTACGCGGTGGGTGGGCCCGCCCTGCTCCGGGAGTTGCCCGCCGAGGTCCCGGACGGGCTGCGCCGCGCCGACGGGGAGTGGGCGGCGCGGGGCGCCGCCGTGCTGTATCTGGTCCGGCTCGACGACGCTCCGCAGGTCGTCGGCGCGCTCGCGCTTGAGGACGAGGTACGCCCCGAGGCCCGCCAGGCGATCGTCGAACTGCGGCAGCTCGGGGTCCGGAAGATCGCGATGATCACCGGGGACGCCCGCCCGGTGGCGGAGGCGGTCGCGGCCGACCTCGGGTTCCGGCCCGACGTGGACGAGGTGTTCGCCGAGGTGCTGCCCGCCGACAAGGACGAGATCGTGGCGGGCCTGCGGGAGCGCGGCCACCGGGTGGCGATGGTGGGGGACGGCGTCAACGACGCGCCCGCCCTCGCCCGGGCCGACGTCGGGCTGGCCATCGGCGCCGGTACGGACGTGGCCATCGAGTCGGCCGGTGTCGTGCTCGCCTCCTCCGACCCGCGCGGTGTCGCTGCTGCGGTGCGGCTGTCCAAGGCGTCCTACCGCAAGATGGTCCAGAACCTGATCTGGGCGGCCGGCTACAACGTGGTGGCGATCCCGGTGGCCGCCGGTGTCTTCGCCTGGGCCGGTGTCTCGCTCAGCCCGGCCGCCGCCGCCGTGCTGATGTCCGCGTCGACGATCGTCGTGGCCCTGAACGCCCAGACACTTCGGTGGGTGCGGCTGACCTCCGGGGACCCGGGAGCCCGCTGACCGCCGTGGTTGGATGGCGGGGTGCAGTTTACCGTGACAGACGTACCTGAGCGGGAGCGATTCGAGGCGCGGGACGAGGCGGGGACGCTCGCCGGGGTGGTCACCTATCAGCTGACCGGCAGCATCATCGCCTACACCCACACCAAGGTCGACCCGGAGTTCGAGGGTCAGGGGGTCGGATCGACCCTGGCCCGGGCGGTGATGGAGGACGCGCAGACCAGGGGCCGGACAGTGGTGCCGATCTGCCCGTTCCTCAGCGGGTGGCTGGGCAAGCACCCGGAGTTCGAGAAGATCGTGGTCCGGTCGACTCGGAAGATCAAATAGACGGCGCACCCGGCCTGAGAATTCCCTGAGTGACGGACGCCTCATGGACGGTGACCGGTCGCCCGGGGCAGGTTTGACGTCAACCTGCTCCGGTCATCGAACCCAGAGCGAGGACGAGAGGGGAAAGGGGTGCCCGAGACGAACCGCGTCCGGCCCAGTCACGACGCAGTGCTGCCGGACGACGTGATCGACACGCTGCTGTGGCGGGTGGCGTACGACGTGGCCGCCGCTCACCAGCCCGACGCGACGGGCGCCTGTGCCAGTCCCCTCTGCGTCGACCAGGGCGTGCCCTGCGCGCCACTGGTCTACGCCCGCCGGGCGATGCTGGTGGCCCGGGGCGGCGGGCGGCGGTACGCGACCCAGGAGGCGCCCGACCCGATGGCAAGCGACCGGCGGCGCGACGCCGCCTGACGACGGCGCACCCAGCGACCCGCGGGGGTCGCCGACACTCGCCGCGGTCTGAGCCCGGCGCCGGCTGCGCACCTCCTCCCGAGCGTCGCGGAGGCGCGACCACGCCACCGCCCCCGCGCCGAAGCTGCCGCCGGCCGTGGCGGAGCTGCTCCTCGCCCCGGAGCTGCCGCGGGGCATCCTGGCGAAAGTTCTCCTCGCCCACTACAGACCTGATGGCGTAAACGATTCAGGCCCGGTCGTCGTGGGCTGAGTCGGGCACGCAGTCAGCTCGAAAGGGCTCGACGCGGACAGTCTCCCGGGCCGATCCAGCTACGTCATCAAGTTCGTAGCGCCGGGCAGGAGCCCGCCGTGCGACGCCCACCGCACCCGCCAGAATGTCCGGCTCGTCCGCCACAGCCCTCAGGCCTGTCGACAGGGGCATGGCGCGGCCGGCTCAGTGGGTCGGGCCGAAGGCGGCGAGGAACCGGTCCCGGAAGGCGTCCATCGGCCACACCGGCGCCTGCGGCCCGGGGCGTAGGCCGTCCTGCCAGCCCCACCCGGCGATCCGGTCCAGCACCCTCGAGTCCTTCGCCACGAAGGTGATCGGCACGTCCCGGCTGGCGTGCTCGCTGGTCACCGGCGCCGCCGGCTGGTGGTCGCCCAGGAACACCAGCACCAGGTCATCCCCGCCGTACGTCAGCACGTACGAAACCAGAGTGCGCAACGTGTACTCGATCGACTGCCGGTAGCCGGCGCGGATCGCGGCGCTGTCCCGCCGCACCGGGCCCTCGATCCTGGCCTGGTGGAAGATCGTGCCGTCGCCGACCGCCGCCCACGGCACCGGCTGGGGGATCGCCGACCACGGCGAGTGGCTGGAGATCAGCGGGATCTCCGCCATCAGCGGGGCGTGCGGTTCCGCCCGCTCCAGCCGCTGAAAGGTGGCCAGGGCGTACTGGTCGGGCATCGGCGCGTAGCTGAACTTCGGGCCGCGGTAGGCGAGCTTCTCGGCGTCGTAGTAGCGGTCGAACCCGAAGAACCTCCCCTCCGGCCACGGCTGGGTGGTGGCCGGCATCACCCCGACGGTCTGCCAGCCGGCCCGGTGGAACGCACCGTTCAGGGTCAGCCGGTCGCCGGCCAGCAGGTCCCGGTGGCGCTGGTCGTTGTCGATCCACAGCCCTGAGAGCAGGGTGTCGTGCGCCAGCCAACTGCCGCCGCCGAAGGTGGGCGAGCGGAGGAAGCCGCTGCGCGCGTCGTACCCGGCCGCCCGCAGCCGCCGGTAGCCGTCGTCGAGCACCGCGGCCACGCCCGGCGCGAGCCCGGGGGCCTCGACGGCGTCCCGGCCGTAGCTCTCCACGAACGCGACCAGCACGTCCTTGCCCCGCAACGCGGTCAGCAGCCGGTCACCGGGGACGTCCCGGTACGCGTCGACGGACACCTCCCGGGCGAACGCGACGCGGTCCCGCAGCCCGGCGCGGATCTGCCCGGCGTGTGCCGCGACCAGGGCGGTCGCGTCCCGGTCGGCGACCGGCACGCCGTCGGCGAGCCGGACCCCGAACAGGGCGCAGCCCAGCCAGAGCACCGACAGCGCCGCGACCACCCGCACCGACGTGGCCCGGTGCCGGACGGCGACCCGGGCCAGCCGCAGCACACCCCAGGCCACCAGGACCGGCAGGCCGACGGCGAGCAGCAGCGCCCCGGCCGCCGCGGCGACCGCGCCGGTCCGGCCGACCGAGTCGGCGAGGAAGCCGAAACCGTCGTCGAACAGCCTCCAGTCGAGCAGCACGTCGAACGGGCGGCCCCGGGCCGCGAAGAAGCCCATGTCCAGCAGCTTGAGCAGGCCGAGCAGCCCCAGCACCAGGCCGAGCAGCACCGCGACCGGCCGGCGCGCCCGGGCCGGGAGGACGACCAGCAGCCCCGCCGCGACCAGCCCCTCCAGCGGGATCCGCAGGAACGCGCCCGGCCCGAGCCGGTGCAGCTCGTCCGGTACGACCAGCGCCGCCACCACCAGCACCCCGGCCAGCCCGGTGCCGACCCCGGCCAGGATCCGGCGTCCCCGCGGCGCCGCCACCTCGCGTGGCACGGTCGGCTCCTCCGGCGCGATCGCCCCGCCCGGCAGCGCAGGCTCCTTCGGCGGCCCGGCCTCGCCCGGTAGCGTCGGCTCCTTCGGCGGCCCGGCCTCGCCCGGTGAGGTCGCCGAGCCCGGGGTGCGGGGCGGCGGAACGGGCGGGCCCACGGCCGGCCGCCGCCGGGAGATGAGGGGTGACACGGCGACGTCCTTCCCTGCGGGGTGAACTCAGACCGGCTGGTGAGCGGTGATCCGGGCGGGCGGCGCTGCCGCACCGCCCGGGCGGTGCCGCCAGAGCCAGGCCACATCGTGGCCGAACGACTCGACCAGCAGGGCCAGCGCGCCGGCCACCAGCGCGGCGGACGCCACCGGCGGCAGCAGGTGACTCGCCGCGACCGCCAGCACCACGCCCTGCGCCGCCGCGACGACCTTGCGCCAGTACCGGGGCGGCAGCGTGCCGCGCATCCAGGGCAGCAGCCAGCTCGCCGCGACGAAGGCGTACCGCATGCCGCCGATGGCGAGCACCCAGCCGCCGACGGACGGCGCCAGGTGGGCGCTGAGCACGAGGATCAGGAACGCGTCGACCTCCATGTCGAACCGCGCGCCCAGCGCGTTGGCCGTGCCGGTGCGCCGGGCCACCGCGCCGTCGACCGCGTCCAGCGCCAGCGCCACGGCGGTGAGCGGGACCAGCACCGCCGCCGGCGCCGGCCCGGCCCCGCCCGGCACCACCAGGGCCAGCACCCCGCCGACCAGCAGCGCCCGGGTCAGGGTCACCCGGTCGGCCGGGCCGAGCCGCTCCGCGCCGCTCGCGCGCAGGCCGCGCCACAGCAGGCCGCAGAGCACCCCGCCGTACGCCAGACCGGCGAGCCAGCCCGGCACGCCGATCCCCACCGTGCCGGCGAGCCCGGTCAGCAGAACGAACTGGACGATCAGCCCGACCAGTGGGCCGTTTCGAACCGTGGACACCCTGCCTCCGTGTCTATGATCGACAACCCCTGTCCATCAACACGGGAAATCCGGCCGACCGGTTCGGTCCGGAGGCGGAGCAGAGGAGAATCGGTGAACCGGCAACCCCGCGCCTTCTGGCTCCGCGCCCCAGGCGAGGGTGAACTGCGCCCGGTCGAACTCCCCCCGCCCGGCCCCGACGAGGTGCTGGTCCGCACCCTCTTCTCCGGTGTCAGCCGGGGCACCGAGACCCTGGTCTTCACCGGCCGGGTCCCCGCCGACCAGTACGCCAGCATGCGCGCACCGTTCCAGGAGGGCGACTTCCCGGCCCCGGTGAAGTACGGCTACCTGAGCGTCGGCACGGTCGAGGAGGGCCCGGACACGCTGCGCGGGCGGACCGTCTTCTGCCTGCACCCCCACCAGACCGGGTACGTGGTGCCGGCCGACGCGGTGGTGGTCGTACCCGAGAACGTGCCGGCGGCCCGGGCGGTGCTGGCCGGCACGGTGGAGACCGCGGTGAACGCGCTCTGGGACGCCGCGCCGCTGGTCGGCGACCGGGTGACCGTGATCGGCGCGGGCATGGTCGGCTGCTGTGTGGCCGCCCTGCTGGCCCGCTTCCCCGGCGTACGCACCGAGCTGGTCGACGCGGACCCGGCGCGGGCCGGGGTGGCCGCCGCGCTCGGGGTCGACTTCGCCCTCCCTGCCGACGCGGCCGGCGACCGGGACCTGGTGGTGCACGCCAGCGCCACCGCCGCCGGGCTGCAACGCGCGCTCGACCTGCTCCGCCCGGAGCGCAGCGTGCTCGAACTGAGCTGGTACGGCGACCGCCCGGTCACCCTGGCCCTGGGCGGCGCGTTCCACTCGAAGCGGCTGGGCGTGCGGAGCAGCCAGGTCGGCACGGTGTCGCCCCGGCGGGCCGACCGTAGCTACGCCGACCGGCTGGCGCTGGCCCTGGAACTGCTCGCCGACCCGGTGTTCGACGCGCTGCTCACCGGCCGGTCCCGCTTCGCCGAGCTGCCCGACGTGCTCGACCGGCTCGCCTCGGGCCGGCTGCCCGCGCTCTGCCACCTCATCACCTACGACGAGGAGTGATCAGTGTTCAGCGTGACCGTCCGGGACCACATGATGGTCGCCCACAGCTTCCGGGGTGAGGTGTTCGGCCCGGCCCAGCGGCTGCACGGCGCCACCTTCGTCGTCGACGCCACCTTCCGCCGGGCGGAGCTCGACGCCGACGGGATCGTGGTCGACATCGGCCTGGCCACCGAGCAGCTCAAGGCCGTGCTCGGCGAGCTGACCTACCGCAACCTGGACGACGAGCCGGCCTTCGCGGGGGTGAACACCACCACCGAGGTGCTGGCCCGCACGGTCGCCGACCGGCTCGCCGAGGCCGTGCACGCCGGCCGCCTCGGCGAGGACGCCCGCGGCCTCGCCGGGATCACCGTCACCCTGCACGAGTCGCACGTCGCCTGGGCCAGCTACGAGCGGTCCCTTTGACATCCTCTCCCGCCGAAGGGCTAAGGGCGGGAGGTTCCCGCTTCCATCGTCGTACGTCGTCGACGCTGGGTGGGTGGTCGACAGGGCACCTTTCGATCCCTGTCCCGGACTGCCCGCCCGGTGAGTGGGGGTGCCGCCTCGGCGGTGTCCCTGATGTTGATCGCGGCGTTCACGTCAGCGTTGGCCTGGTGTCCGCAGGACCCGCACCGGAACATCGCTTGGCTTTCGCGGTTGTTCGGGTCGGTGTTCCCGCAGCGGCTGCACCGCTGGGAGGTGAATGCGGCTGGCACCCTCACGATTCGGGTGCCGGTGATGCGTGCCTGGTTGGCCAGGGCTGTCTCGAACATGCCCCAGCCCTTGTCGAGAATCGCCCGGTTCAGTCCGGCCTTCTGGCGGACGTTCGTGCCGGGTTCCTCGATGGTGCCCTTCGCGGTGGCGGTCATCGCCTTGGTGTTGAGGTTTTCGAGCTTGACGGTCGCGGACTGGCGGCAGAGCCGGTTTGCGGCCCACATCAGGAAGTCGCGGCGCCGGTTACGGATCTTCGCCTCAGTCCGGGCGATCTCCACACGGACCTTACGGGCCCGGTTCGAGGTCTTCGCGCCGCGCTTGCGGCGGGCGGTCTCCTGCCGACCGGCTTTCGACTTGAGCCGGGCCAGGCCGCGTTCCTGGCCAGAGGTCGTGAAGGCTCGGTTCCACATGCGGCCGTCGGACATCGCCAGGGCAACCTTCACTCCGCGGTCGACGCCCACAACCGTGACGGGCCGGGCGTGCGCCTCGGGCGGCGTGACGCCGGTGTGGATGCCGAAACCGATGTGCCAGGCGACGCCGTCGAAGGACACGACCGCGTTGCGGACCGCGCCGCCCAAGGGGCGGGACCAGCGGAACCGGACCTCGCCGATCTTCGGGAGGGTGACGGCGCCCCAGCGGCGGTTGAGGCGGCGGACGTGGACCGCCTGACCGGGGAACGGAATCGACAGCCGGGCAGACCGACGTTTACGGGTCGGCGCCCCGGCCGGGTGCTGCGGGTTCCACCAGTTGCGGTACGCCTGATCCAGTTGCCGCAGCACCTGCTGACCGGACTGCGCCGGCAGGTCCGCCACCCAGTCGAAGTCCTTACGCGCCTCTGTCAAGAAGGCGCATTGCGCGGTGACCCCGAGTGTCGTCTTGCGCTGCTGCCAGGCAAACTGGCGCTGCCCCAACGCAGTGTTGTACAGCCAGCGGCACGTGTGCCCCCACGAGGCCAGACGCCCGGCCTGCTCGTCGCTGGGGTACAGCCGGTATCGCCGGCCGGTGTCCCCTTTCACACCCCGCATCCTACCCTTGGGCTCATGACCGTCGATGACCCGGTTCGTGCCTGGAGGCACTGCGCTTTTGTGCTTCATGCCCATTTGGTTTTCGTCACGGAGTACCGGGCGCGCGTCTTCACCGACGAACACCTGCGCTACCTCGAACAGGTGCTGCGGGACGTGTGCGAACAGTTCGAGTGCGAACTGGTCGAGTTCGACGGCGGAGACAACCACGTCCACCTGTTGGTCAACTTCCCACCCAAGGTGGCACTGTCCAAGCTAGTCAACTCCCTCAAGGGCGTGTCCTCGCGCTACCTACGCCGCGACCTCCCCGAAATCCGCCGGCGGGCTACTGTCGGTACTGCGCCTGTATATCGAACAGCAGAACCACCCCGACTAACCAGGATGACTCCAGGAACCCTCGCGGCCTTCGGTCGCTCGGAATCGGAAAGCCGCTTCACCCCTGCAATAAAGGGCGGCGAACTGCGGCGTGTCTCGGTAGCCGGATGAGGGTCGTCCACGTGGTGCTGCCGGGCGACATCGACGACCCGGCCACCCCCAGCGGCGGCAACGCGTACGACCGGCGAGCCTGCCACGGCCTGACCGCCCTCGGCTGGGCGGTGCGGGAGCACCCGGTGCCCGGCGGCTGGCCGCGTCCCGGGCCGGGGGAGCGGGCCGCCCTCGCCGGGGTGCTCGCCGGATTGCCCGACGGCGCGCTCGTGCTGCTCGACGGGCTGGTCGCGTCCGTGGCGCCCGAGGTGCTGGCGCCGCACGCCATGCGGCTACGCCTGGTGGTGCTGGTGCACCTGCCGCTGGAGGACGAGGCCGAGGCGTGGACCCTGGCGCTGGCCGCCGGCGTGGTCACCACCAGCGAATGGACCCGCCGCCGGCTGCTCGACCGGTACGCGCTGCCCGCCGGCCGGGTGTGGTCCGCCCCGCCCGGCGTGGACCCGGCGCCGGTCGCCCCCGGCTCACCGGCCGGCGGCCGGCTGCTCTGCGTCGCGGCGGTCACCCCGGTCAAGGGGCACGACGTGCTCGCCGCCGCCCTGGCCACGCTCACCGACCTGCCCTGGACCTGCGACTGCGTCGGCGCGCTCACCCGGGATCCCGGCTTCGTCGACCGGCTCCGGCGGCAGCTCACCGACACCGGGCTGGCCGACCGGGTCCGGCTGCCGGGCCCGTGCACCGGCGCCGCGCTGGACGCCGCGTACGCCGCCGCCGACCTGCTGGTCCTGCCGTCCCGGCAGGAGACGTACGGGATGGCGGTCACCGAGGCGCTCGCGCGGGGCGTACCGGTGCTGGGCAGCGCGACCGGCGGGCTGCCGGAGGCGCTCGGGCACGCCCCGGACGGCGCCCGGCCCGGCCTGCTCGTACCTCCAGACGACCCCGCGGCGCTGGCCGCGGCGCTGCGCGGCTGGCTCACCGGGCCGGACCTGCGGACCCGGCTGCGCGGCGCGGCCCGGCGCCGGCGGGACACCCTCACCGGCTGGACGGTCACCGCGGACCGGCTGGCGACGGCCCTGACGGAGGCGACGGCATGACCACCCTGCTCCCACCCGACTTCGCCGACTGGCTGCGGCTGCGCGAGCCCGCCGACGCGGCGGCCCGCTCGGCCGAGCTGGTCGACGTGGTCCGCCACCGGCTGCCGGCCCACCGCCCGGTGGTCGTGCACGACCTGGGCAGCGGCACCGGCTCGATGGCCCGCTGGCTCGCGCCCCGGCTGCCCGGACCGCAGCACTGGGTGCTGCACGAGCGGGACGCCGACCTGCGGGCGCTCGCCGCCGCCGAGCTGGTGCACGTGGCCGCCGACGGCAGCCCGGTCACCGTGGAGACCTGCGGCTCCGACATCACCCGGTTGCGGGCCGCCGACCTCGCCGACGCCCACCTGGTCACCGCGTCGGCGCTGCTGGACATGCTCACCGCCGAGGAGATCGAGCAGATCGTGACCGCCTGCGCCGGCCACCCCACCCTCTTCGCGATCTCCGTGCTCGGCCGGGTCGAGTTCAGCCCGGCCGACCCGCTCGACGCCGAGTTCGCCGCCGCGTTCAACGCCCACCAGCGCCGCACCGCCAGCGGGCGGGCCCTGCTCGGGCCGCACGCGGTGGACGCCACCGTGGCGGCCTTCCGCCGCCGGGGGGTCGGCGTGCAGGTCCGCGCCAGCCCGTGGCGGCTCGGCCCGGACCAGGCGGCGCTGACCGCCGAGTGGCTGGTCGGCTGGCTCGACGCGGCCGTGGCGGAGCGGCCGGAGCTGGTCGGCGCGGTCGGGGCGTACGGGGACCGGCGGCTGGCCGAGGCGGCGGCCGGCCGGCTGCGGGTGGTGCTGCACCACGCCGACCTGCTGGCGGGGTGAACCGTGGCGCCCCACGGCACGTGACAACAGGTGGACGCAGGGAGGACCGGTTGTCACATGCCAGCATCGTCACGACCACCAAGGCGCTCCCGGACCCTCCCGCGGTCACCAACTCCGGCCCGGCCGCCGTCGAGGCCGGCCCGCCCCCGGCGACCCGGTCGCCCTGGCCGTGGGTCCGGGCGCTCGGCGGGCTCGGGGTGCTCGCCGTCCTGGTCTGGTCGGTGGGTACCGGCCCGTTCCTGGCCGGGCTGCGGCTGATCGACGCGCCGGCCCTCGCCGCCGCGCTCGCTGTCGGGGCGGTCACCACGGTCTGCTGCGCCTGGCGCTGGTCACTGGTCGCCGGCGGGTTGGGCATCCGGCTGCCGCTGCCCGCCGCCGTGGCTCACTGCTACCGGGCGGTCTTCCTCAACTCCACCCTCCCCGGCGGGGTGCTCGGCGACGTGCACCGGGCGACCCGGCACGGCCGCGACGCTGGGGACGTGCTCCGGGGCGTCCGGGCGGTGGTCTGGGAGCGTACCGCCGGGCAGGTGGTGCAGCTGGTCATCGCGGTGGCCGTGCTGGCCGTGCTGCCCTCCCCGGTCCGGCCGTACCTGCCGGCGGTGGTGGCCGGCCTGGTCGCCGCCGGGCTGGGACTGGTGCTGTTGGCCCGGGCGGTGCCCCGCTCCGGCGCGTCCCGGTGGGCCCGGGCGGCGCGTACCGCGGTGGCGGACGTCCGGGCCGGGCTGCTCGCCCGGCGGACCTGGCTCGGCGTGGTGCTGGCCTCCGCTGTGGCGGTCGCCGGCCACCTGGCCACCTTCCTGATCGCGGCGCGCACCGCCGGCGCCGACGCGCCGCTGTCCCGGCTGCTGCCGCTGACCCTGCTGGCCCTGCTCGCCATGGGGGTGCCGGCGAACGTGGCCGGTTTCGGGCCGCGCGAGGGGGTGGCCGCCTGGGCGTTCGCCGCCGCCGGGCTCAGCGCCGCCCAGGGCGTCGCCACCGCCACGGTGTACGGGGCGCTGGTCCTGGTCGCCAGCCTGCCCGGCGCGGCGGTGCTGCTGGTGCGCAGGTTCCCTTCGCGGGTGTCCGGCGACTGTCGGTGATCCCACCTACGGTGAGGGTGCGAGGTGTGCGGTGCCGGCGCGTCCGGCAGCCCCGGACGAAGGAGAACGGATGGACGAAGCGCTGCCCACGGCGACGGTCCGGACCCAGGTCACGGTCCCGCTGCGGTTCCCCGACGGGTACGTGACGGCCGCCCGGGTCTACTCCTTTCACGGCCTGGTGGACGGCCGCGAGCACCTCGCCTTCGGGCTCGGCGACCGGGCGGGAGACTCGGCCGCCCCGGACGCGTCCCCGCCGCTGGTGCGCCCGCACAGCGAGTGCCTCACCGGAGACGTGTTCGGCAGCCAACGCTGCGACTGCGGTCCCCAGCTGCGGGAGGCGGTCGAGCGGATCGCCGAGGCCGGCGGCTACCTGCTCTACCTGCGCCAGGAGGGCCGGGGCATCGGCCTGTACGCCAAGCTCGACGCGTACGCCCTCCAGGACGGGGGCCTCGACACGTACGAGGCGAACGTGGCGCTGGGCCGGGGCGCCGACGAGCGCGACTACACCGTGGCCGCGCAGATGCTCGCCGCGCTGGGCGTGACCCGGGTGGACCTGCTCAGCAACAACCCGGACAAGGCGGTCCAGCTCGACCGGCTGGGCGTGACGGTGGTCGACCGGGTGCCGACCGGGGTGCACCTGTCCCCGGCGAACGCCAGCTACCTGGCGGCGAAGGCGACCCGTGCCGACCATGCCCTCGACCTGCCGTTCGTGCCGTGACCGCCCGGCCGTACGTGCTGCTCAGCTGCGCGATGTCGATCGACGGCTACATCGACGACGCCTCCACCGGG
Source organism: Micromonospora sp. NPDC047738 (assembly GCF_040642675.1). Taxonomy (NCBI): domain Bacteria; kingdom Bacillati; phylum Actinomycetota; class Actinomycetes; order Micromonosporales; family Micromonosporaceae; genus Micromonospora; species Micromonospora sp. NPDC047738. Next base: position 19,366 of record NZ_JBEYSO010000035.1, on the reverse strand, counting down.
CGGCTGCTGCTCTCCAACGACTCCGACTTCGACCGGATCGACGAGGTCCGGGCCGGGTGCGACGCGATCCTGGTCGGTGCCGCTACCGTCCGCCGGGACGATCCGAGGCTGCTGGTGCGCTCCGCGCGGCGGCGCGCCGACCGGGTGGCGCGCGGCCTGCCCCCGTCGCCGGTCAAGGTCACCGTCACCGGCAGCGGCGACCTCGACCCGGCCGCCCGCTTCTTCGCCCACGGCGACGGGGTGAAGCTGGTCTACTGCCCGGGTGGCGCGGTCGAGAAGACCCGGGAGCAGGTGGGCGAGGTGGCCACCGTTGTCGACGCGGGCGAGCCGGTCACCCCGGCGGCGGTGCTCGCCGACCTCGCCGCGCGGGGCGTACGCCGGCTGATGGTGGAGGGCGGCGGCAGCGTGCACGCCCAGTTCCTCGCCGCCGGCCTCGCCGACGAGTTGCACCTGGTGGTGGCGCCGTTCTTCGTGGGCGACGGCCGGGCGCCCCGCTTCGTGGCGGACGGCTGCTACCCCTGGCACCCGGGCCGCCGTGCCCGGGTCGTCGAGGTACGCCAGATCGGCGACGTGGTGCTTACCCGGTACGCCCTCTCCGACCGCTGCGACGGACGCGGCGGCGGGCTCGGCGGCGGGTAGCGGCGCGAGATCGGCGAGGTGGCGGTGTCCCGACGCGCCGGACACCGCCGCCTCGCCGATCTCGCGCAACCGGTCGGACGGTCAGAGCACCTGGGACAGGAACCGGCGCAGCCGCGGGTGCTCCGGCGCCTCGAAGACGGCGGCCGGCTCGCCGGCCTCCAGCACGACGCCCCGGTCGATGAACGCCACCGTGTCGGCCACCTCGCGGGCGAACCCCATCTCGTGGGTGACCACCACCATGGTCATGCCGGCGGCGGAGAGGTCGGCCATCACCCCGAGCACGCCCTTGACCAGCTCCGGGTCGAGCGCCGAGGTGGCCTCGTCGAAGAGCATCACCTGCGGCCGCAGGGCCAGCGCCCGGGCGATCGCCACCCGCTGCTGCTGCCCGCCGGAGAGGTGCGCCGGCCGGGCGTCGGCCTTGGCGGCCAGCCCGACGAGATCCAACTGGGCCCGGGCCACCTGCACCGCCTCGTCCTCGGAGAGCTTCTTCAGCTTCCGCAGGGCGAGGGTGATGTTGCGCAGCACGGTCATGTGCGGGAAGAGGTTGAACTGCTGGAAAACCATGCCGATCCGCTGGCGCAGCGCGTCCGGGTCGTCGCGCAGCACGCTGCGGCCGTCCAGCAGCACGTCGCCGCGGTCCGGCTCGATGAGCCGGTTGATGGTGCGCAGCAGGGTCGACTTGCCGGATCCGGACGGGCCGATCACGCAGGTGGTGCCGCCCCGGGCCACGTCCAGGTCAGCGCCCCGCAGCACCTGATGCGCGCCGAAGGCCAGGTGCACGTCCCGGACGGCCAGGCTGACCGAGGTGTCGGTGGTGGCGGTGGCGGTCGTGCTCATCGCGGGTCCCTCCGTCCGGTGGTGGGCAGACCGGTCTCCCCGGCCAGGGCCAGGCCGGCGTCGTCGGCGTCGTCCGGGGCGACGGCGACGCTGCGGCCCTGCCGCAGCCGGCGGTCGATCCAGTTGACCGCGTGGGTCAGCGGCACGGTCAGCGCCAGGTAGCACAGGCCGGCCAGCAGCAGCGCCGACTCGTTGCCGGTCGTGGCCGCGTAGTCCTGGCCGATCCGGAACAGCTCGCGCTGGCTGGCCACCAGGCCGAGGAAGTAGACCAGGCTGGAGTCCTTGATCAGGGCGATCAGCTGGTTGACCCACGCCGGCAGCACCCGGCGTACCCCCTGCGGGACGATGACCAGCCGCATCGCCTCGCCCCAGGAGAAGCCGAGGGCCCGGGCCCCCTCCAACTGGGCGGCCTCCACGCTCTGGATGCCGGAGCGGAAGATCTCCCCGATGTAGGCGGCGGCGATCAGCGACAGCGCCAGCACCCCGAGCGGGTAGGGGTTCGGCCCCCACACCTGCATGCCGAGCGGCGCCAGGCCGACGCCGATGAGCAGGATGGTCGCCGCCGCCGGCAGGCCGCGGAACACGTCGGTGTAGACCCGGGCCGGCCACCGCAACCATCGGGTACGCGAGATGCCCGCGATCGCCAGCAGCATGCCCAGCACCGAGCCGAGCAGGGCGGCGGAGACCGCCAGGATCAGCGTGTTCGGCAGCCCGACCGTCAGCATCTCGGGCAGCGCCTCGCGCATGGAGTCCCAGTCGAAGAAGGTCTCCCACAGGGTGCTCAACGGATCCATCAGACGTCTCTCCTACCGCCCCGCTCGTTCGTCGTCGTACGTCAGGAAGCCGCCGACGGCGACGGCACCGCGACCGCGCCGCTGCCGGGCTTGAAGTCGGCCGGGATCGGCCGGCCCGGGTAGTACTGCGCCTGCAGCTTGCTCCAGGTGCCGTCGGCGATCACCTCGTCGAGGCCCTTGTTCAGCGCCTGGCGCAGCTTGTCGTTGCCCTTGGCGACCGCGTACGCGGTCGGGGCCGGGCTGAGCTGCTTGGCGGCCACCTTGATCTTGCCGTTGCTGTCGGCGGCGGACTTGTCGCCGATCTCGGCCGGGGCGATCCAGGCGTCGGCGGTGCCGGCCTTGAGCTGGTTGATCGCGCCGTTGTAGTCGGGCACCCGCACCGGGTTGAGGTTCTCCCGGGTGGCGTAGTCGTCCTGCACCGTGCCCTGCACGACCACCACCCGCTTGCCGGCGAGCTGGTCGAAGCTGGTGATCGACGAGCCGGCCGGCACGTCCAGCCCGAAGTAGCCGAAGTCGTAGCCGTTGCCGAAGTCGACGGTCTTCTTGCGGGCCTCGGTGATGGTGATGGACGAGCTGCCCACATCGAACTTGTGGTTGTTGACCTGCGAGAGCAGGGCCGAGAAGTCGGTGCCGACGAACTCGACCTTCAGGCCCACCTTGGCGGCGACCGCGCTGAGCAGGTCGTTGTCGAAGCCGGTGAACTTGCCGTCCTTCAGGTAGACGTTCGGCGGGGCGTCGGTGAGCGTGCCGGCCCGCAGCACGCCGGCCTGGAGCAGGCCGTACGGGTTGGCGGCCTCGCTGGTGGCGCCGCCGTTGTCGCCGCAGGCGGTCAGCGCGGTGGCGGCGAGCACGGCGGCGGCGCCGAGCGCGGCGACGCGGGTCAGGGCAGGAAGGAATCGCACAGGTGTCTCCAGGGTCGAATGGCGACGGGGGCGTACGCCGCCGACGGCGCGCCCGGGACGGACGAGCCGGAAGGGATGGTGCGGAAGGAAGGGAGGGAGGTGGGCGCTCAGCGCATTCGGCGACAGGCGTCGCTGCACACCCGCATCAGGTCGACGTGCCGGCGCTTGACCAGCGCGAAACCGGCCGGGTAGGCGACGCCGTCGGCGGGCAGGGTACGGAGGTGAGCAGACACGGTTCTCCCTGGTCGGTGATGACCTGGGTACCAGGCCACGCTTGCACCGACGTGCTGCCGGTGCCTGGTCCTCACCCGGGGCACCCCACCGCGGAGGAGGGTTGCCGGCCAGCGAGCCGGGGCTTGGCGCTGGCGCTCATGACCTGGCGAGAAGGCTAGCAGCAGCCCCGCCCGGGACGTCCAGTCGTTATGACCACCCTCACGTCACAGCCCTTACCCAGCCGGCTCAGGGGCGCCGTACCGGAGCGGGCCGGGCGGCCCGGACCGACCCGATCCGGCGGTACCCGACGCGGCCGCTCGGGCGGGCGGGCACGATCGGGGCGTCCCGGCCGGTGCCGTGCCGGCCGTCGCCGGACGACCGCTGCTCGTGGTACTCCTGCTCGACGTTGACGGTCCAGACGTCGTGCCGGCTGCCGTGGGCGATGTTCTCGGCGGTCAGCATCGCCGTCAGCATCGAGTGGTCCTGGTTGTTGTAACGGTGCATCCCGTTGCGCCCCACCGGGTGCACGTTCGGCACCTCGCGGGCCAGCCAGTCCCGGATCACGTCCAGGTTCCGCTGGTACCGCTCGTCGTAGACCGGGTACGCCTTCGGCATCCGCACCACGTGGCCGGCCTTTACGCAGCCGGGACGGACCAGGCCGAGCCGCTCCAGTTCCGCGGTGGCGAGCGCGACCAGTTCCTCGTCCGGGGTACGCCACATCTCGTCGTCCTCGAAGACGAAGTACTCCAGCCCGAGACAGGTACGCCCGTCCTTGACCAGGTACGGCGACCAGGAGCCGAAGTTCTGGATGCGGCCCACCCGCACGGCCGGATCGTGTACGTAGATCCAGTTGTCGGGGAAGGAGAACTCGGCGGGCACCACCAGGGCGACGGTCAGAAAGTCCCGGTAGCGCAGGTCGTCGGCGGCGGCGCGGACCCCGGGCGGGGCCGCCGGGCGCATGGCGTGGACCAGCGCGGAGATCGGCATCGAGCAGACGACGTGGTCGGCCCGCTCGGTGCGTTCCCCGTCCGCGTCGGCCACGGTCACGCCGGTCGCCCGCCGGGTCGCTGGATCCCGGTGCACGGCGGTCACGCGGATGCGGGTAGCCACCGATCCGCCCCGCTTCTGCACCTCCTCGGCGCAGCGCTCCCACATCATTCCGGGCCCGAACTTCGGATACTGGAACTCGTCGATCAGGCTCGTCACGTCCGTGCGGTTGCGCCCAGGCAGCAGGGCGTTGCGTAGCGCCTTGGCGAGCGAGAGGTTCTTGATCCGCTGCGCCGCCCAGTCGGCCTGCAACTGGTCAGCCGGCATCCCCCAGACCTTCTCGGTGTAGGTCTTGAAGAAGATCGAGTAGAGCCGCCACCCGAACCGGGCCGACACCCAGCCCTCGAAGTGCGACTGGTCCTTCGGCGGCCGCAGCCGCGTCCACGCGTACGAGCCGAGACAGCGAACCGCCTCGGCGATGCCCAGGTTGCGCAGCGCGTTGCCGGCGTTCAGGGGGTAGTCGAAGAGCGCGCCGCGGTAGTAGATCCGGCTCATCCGGGGTCGGAGCAGGAAGTCCTCATCCGGCAGGAGCTCGTGCCAGAGGGCCTCGACCCGGGCGACCTTGGTGAAGAACCGGTGCCCCCCGATGTCGAAGCGCCAGCCGTCCCGTTCGACCGTGCGGCTGATGCCGCCCACGACGTCGTCGGCTTCGAAGACACGGACCGGCTCGCCGTGGCGCAGCAGTTCGTACGCGGCGGTCAGACCCGCCGGTCCCGCGCCGATGATCACGGTGCCGTTGTCGTCGCCCATGCTGCCCGGAGCCCCCCCGCTGCCGTGTCGGATGCGGCAGCGCGCATACCCGTCCGGCGCCCCGTCTCACCTGTGCCGGCCGGGCGAATCTCACCCGCATCCGGTCCGCCGCGGCTCCGTCCGTGGACACAATCCACTCGGTTCGGCGACGACCACGGGTGGGCGAGGCCAACGGGATGTCGGGGACCTCCGCGGTCCGGCGGTCGGTCGCGGTCGCGACGACCCGGTGGGGGACGGATGGGTGGCGGGCTGCGGGTGGGCCGTGCGACCCCGGTTGCCCGCCGCTCCCGCCTCCGCGATCGGCTGCGGCCGCTGGCCCGTGCGACGTCCGGGCTCGCCGCCCGGGTGCCCGCCCCCTGGGGCTTCGTGCTCGCCGTCTTCGTCGGGTCGAAGGTCGTGCTCAGCCTGATCGGCGTGGCCGTGCTGGCCGCCTGGGACGGGGTGCCCGGCGCGCCACCCGCAGACGAGACGCTGATGCGCGCCCAGCAGCACGATGTCTCGCCGCACCGCTGGATCTCCCTCTGGTTCGCCTGGGACTCCTTCCTCTACGACTATCTCGCCCAGGTGCCGCTCGACCGGCCCTGGCGCGACTTCGGCTTCCCACTGCTCTACCCGTTCCTCGCCCGGCCGTTCGCCGTGCTGCTCGGCGGGCACACCGCGTGGGCACTGCTGCTGGTCAGCAACGCCGCCCTCGTGTTCCAGCTCTACTACGCCCATCAGCTCGGCGGTCGCCTGCTCGGCGACAACGACGCGGACGCCGCCGCCTCGGGGCGCCGGTTCACCCGCTACCTGCTGCTCCTGCCGGCCGCCTTCCTGTTTCAGGCGGCGCTGACCGAGTCGCTCTTCCTCTGCCTCGCCCTGGCCGCCTTCTGGTACGCCGAGCAGGGCCGCTGGCCGCTGGTCGGGATCGTCGGCTACTTCCTCGCGCTGAGTCGCTCGATCGGCTTCCTGGTGGTCGTCCCGCTCGCCCTGGTGCTGCTGCGCCAGCACGGCTACCGCCTCGGGCTCCGGTCGCTCGGTCGATACCTGAGGATCGGCTGGCCGCTGCTGCTCGTGCCGGCCGGGTGGCTGACCTTCATGGCGTTCGGCAAGTGGCAGAGCGGCGACTGGTACGCGTACAAGCACGCCCAGGAAGAGGGCTGGGGCATCAGCGTGCAGAATCCGCTGGGGGTGATCAGCCACGGGCTGACCGGCTCGTCGGGCGACGCCCTACGGGCCTGGGTCGCCGTGGCCGTGTTGGTGGTGGCGCTCGTCGGCCTGCGTCGGGCCGAGCTGCCTTACCTGGTCTACACGGTGATCGTGGTGCTGGTGCCGCTGTCGATGGGACCGCCGGTGTACCGGAGCCTGCTCCGCTACCTGCTCGCCGCCTTCCCGGTCGCCCTGGTGCTGGCCCGCTGGGCCCACCGGGCCACCCTCGACAGCTGGCTGACCGCCGCTCTGGCGCTAATCCAGGGCGCGCTGTTCGCGGTGTGGCTGACCTACTGGACCCACTTCATCATTTGACGTGCGTGACCGCCGCGGACCCGTCGAGCATGCCGGGCGTGATCAGGGTAGCCCCGGTCCAGGGACGCGTTGACCGGCGAGGGCGTCGACCACCTGTGCGCCGAGCTGGCCGCCCGGCTCCGTCGGCGCTGACGCCCCTGCCCCGCCACCCGCTCAGACGTCCAGCTCGGCGGCGAGCCGCCGGGCTTCGGTCACCAGCCGGCTCCCGCCGCCCCGGGCCACCACGTCGGCCAGGCCCGGCACCTCGATCCGTACCCCGGTCGCGGTGGCCGTCTCGGCGGCCAGGGTGAGCAGGTCCGGGGTGCCCCGGGGTGGGGTGGGCGCGGCCAGCAGCGGCGGCAGCGCCGCGGCGAGCAGCCGCCAGGTGCTCAGCCGGGCGCCGGCCGACACCGCGTCGCGCAGCGGCGTCGCCGCCCTGGTCAGCGTCACCTGGCCGTCCGCCGCCAGCGCCCCCAGGTGCCCACCCACTGCCGGCGCGTCCAGATCCCCGGCCGCGGCCAGCATGAGCAGGGCGTCGAGCGTGGCGACCCGGTCCACCTCGTGGCGGGCGCACAGCCCGTACGCCAGGGCCAGGTCGAGCGCCGGACCGCCCGCGCCGGTGCACTCGGCCAGCGCCGGCAGGATCGTGGCGCCCTCGCGGACGTCCTCCTGCGCCGTCTCGGCGATCTGCCGGAGCAGGCGGGCGGCCACCAGGCCCCGGTGCCCGGGCAGTACGGCCGGCCAGAGGTCGTCCCAGCCGCTGTGGTGCTGCCCCACCGGCCGGGGCGTGACGGTGAGCAGGCCGAGCTGGTCCGCCACGCCCTCCGGTGGCGTCGTGGCGACCAGCGTCCGCCGTACCGGCAACCGGTCGTAGCCCCAGTCGTAGGAGCCCGACCGGTCCCGCCGGCCGACGGTCACCACCTGCTGGGCGGGTGCCGGGAGGGCGTCGCCACGCAGCCAGCTGGCCAGGTCGTCGCCGGCCGGCGTGCCGAGTGCCGCCGCGCGGGCCGCCAGCGGCTCGTCCACCACGGCCGGCAGCCGCAGCAGGGCCTGGGTGAGATCCCACCGCCAGACCGGGCGGTCGCCCAGGGCGGCCAACCGCTCGTACAGGGCGGCCGGGTCGAGGGCGCCGGTGGCTGAGGTCGGCGCGGCGAGCAGGCCGGGATCGTCCCGCCCGTCCAGCCGCTGCCCGATCTCGGCGAGCCGGGCGCAGTACAGCTGCGTCAGTGCGGGCCGGCGGGCCCGGTCGACGGCCGGGCCACGGCGGAACAGGCGCCACGTCCGGGGGCGGGACTCGGTGAGCATGCTGGCCCAGTGGCCGCGGCGGGCGGCCGCATCGGCCGGATCGGCGGCGGCCCGCAGGACCCAGTGCAGCTGGACCGAGAGGTTGAAGACCGCCCACATGTGGTCGTACGCGCCCACCCGCTGGCGTTGCAGCACCGGCAGCAGGGCCGCCCGCAGCCGGTCCCCGTCGGTGGTCGCCAGCCGGACCAGCCCGTCGAGGATCCGCTCCACCGCCAGCGCCGGCCAGCGCCCGCCGAGCAGGGCCGACACCTCCTCGACCAGCTCGTCCACCTCGGCGATCGGCGGCGGGGCGGCGGCCGGCGGCGCGGGGGGCGGCAGTTCGTCGCCGGCCACCGGCACGGCGACGGCGGCGGCCGGCCGGTGACCGTGCCGCGTGGCGATCGCGGCCGCCCGGTCCCGCAGGTCCGCCCCCGGGTGCTCGGCGGCGACCGCCACTACGGCCGCGATCTCCGCCGCCCGATCGGGGCGCTGCCGGGCGAGCCGGTCCAGCCAGGACAGCTGTCCCCGGACCAGCGCCTTCTCCGGGCGGGTGAGCACCGCGCGGGACACGTCCAGCAGCGACTCCAGCTCCACATCGACGTCCAGGCTCCGCAGCGTCCGCTGCGCTGTCGTGGCGACCGGCCCGGGCGCGTCCGCGAGCAGCCGCAGATACGCGGCCGACCGCGCCGCCACCTCCGCCGGGGCCGGCGCCAGCAGGTCGTGCAGCGCCAGGAACGGTTGCAGCGCGGTCGGCCGGTCCCCGCGCAGCAGCCGCCCGAGGACGCCGTCCAGCAGGGTCGACCGGTCCAACCGCCCCTCCGCCGCCAACGCGGCCAGCGCCTGCGGCACCGCCTGCCGGTCGCCGCCGGCCCCGCCGGCCGTCAGCTCGAGGCCGACCCCGTCCACCTCGAACAGCCGCGGCAGCAGCACGTCCAGGAACGGGTCGGCGCGCAGCCGGTCGAGCAGGGGAGGGCGCTGTCGGTTGCCGGGGCGCCACCACATCGCCCGCGCCCAGCCTGCGACGAACGCGTCCCCGGTGGGCGGCGCCGCCTTCTCCGCCACCAGCAGGCCCGCGACGAAGTGCCAGCCCTCCCCGGGCTCGTTCCGCCGCAGCCGCTCGGCCAGCCGGTAGGCCAGGTCGGCCAGCCAGGTCACCCCCCGCTGCCGGGCCGTCTCGACCACCGGCTCCGGATCCGCGTCCCCCAGCCACACCGACCGTCGGCCCAGCAGCGCCGCCGCCTTCGTCGCGGTGCTCAGCGTGCCCACGGCGGCCACCGCCAGCGCGGTCGACTCCCTGCCTGACCACCAGTGGTCCCGCCGCCGCCGGACGTGCGCGACCAGCTCGTCGCCGAGCGCCCGGCGGGCCGCCTCGTCCAACTCGACCAGCGCTGCCTGGACAGCCGGAACCTTGCCGCGGACCAGCGGCTCCCAAAAGCCCCTCATGCCTTCACCTCCGCCGGCGCCGTCGCCATCGACACGGCCAGCGCGTGCTTGCAGGGCCCGCGCTGCCCCTGATGCCGCCCCCACCAGCGGCAGGAGCAGGTGTACGCCCCGTCCGGCAGCCGCCGCACCCGGTAGACCTCCGCGCCGCTGCGTACCGTGGCGTGCCCGTCGGTCCACTCGACCGCGCCGCGCTCGACCAGCGCCCGCGCCCCGACCAGGCGCGGATTGTCCCGCTCGGCCCGGCCCGCGTCGTACGGCATGACCCGGTGGAAGTACCCGCCGTCGGCCACGTCGTAGCCGACCCGCCCGGCGGTGCCGAGCTGGGCCAGGGCGGCGCGTACCCGGTCGTCGGACAGGCCGGCCGCGTCGGCGAGCGCGGCGACGTCGATCGTCGGGTCCCAGGAGAGCAGGGCGCCGACCAGTTCGGCGTCGTCGATCACGTCGTCCCCGGCCAGGGCGAGCAGGGCGGCGCCCTCGCCGGAGAACCCGCGGTAGGGCTCGGGGGAGAGGGTCAGCGACAGCCGCAGCGTACCGGTGTCGAGTTCCCAGGTGCTCGCCACCGCGGCCGAACCGGCCCGCACCGGTGGCCCGTACACCCGCAGGGTGCGCGCGTGCCGGAGCAGGCCCCGCAGGGCCGCGAGTCGGCCCGCGCCGGCCAGGCAGACGGCGCCCGGCGTCGGTCGCGAGGTCAGCCGGAGGGTACGCCCGGCGGGCACCGCCCAGAGCACGGAACGGTCGTTGGCGCCGGGGAGTCGACGCAGGAACGCGGCGGCCTCCGCAGCGGGGATCTCGGCGCGCGGCTCGAACGCGGCGGTGAGCACGTGCACCTCGGCGAAGCCGCGCAACCAACGCCCCGGCAGCGGAACCTTCTTCTCCACCACGGCACCGTCCATGGTGGAGACCGTCAGGTCGTCAGGGCCGACAGCCAGGTGCAGCGGCTCGATCCCGCCGACCCGGGCCAGCGCCTCCCGCAGCGGCGGGTTCACGTCGACGTTGGTCGTGCCGTGTCCGACGATGTCGCCGTCGAATCCGGCCGGGACGACGTCCAACCGCGCGTACACCCCGCAACAGCCGGAGAAGGACTCGAAGCGCAACCGGTCCCGGCTGCCCGTCACCACCGGGTCCAGGCTCGCCGGGTTGACCGGCTGGTGGTAGCGGGTGCGAGCCACCTCGGCGACGGCGAGCAGCCCGGCGGCCGCCGCCGCGGGCGTGGTGAGGAAACCGCTGAAGAAGCGCGGGTTGGCGGCCGGTCCGCCGCAGGTCTGAAGGTCGAGACCGGCGGGGCGCAGCGCGGACGGCTGGAGGTATCGGTACGTCTGGACGGCGTTCACGGCGCACACCGTAGGGCGACCGACCGACAACCTCCGGCGGCCCGGCTCCGGCCTGCTAATGGTCACCCGCGCCGCCCGCGTGATCAGGGCGGTCCGGGAACGTGGCATCCACCGGGTGGAGTGGGTGACGAAGTCCGGCAACAAGCGCAGCATCGCCGTCGCCCGATGGTTGGGCATGCGCCGCGACGGCCTCCTCCGCGCGGCCGCCCCGGGCCCGACCGGCCGGGTCGACATGGAGGTCTGGTCGGTGCTGGCACCGGAGTGGACGGCAGGGCCGACGGCCGCCCGCTGACCCGCGTCACCGCCACGCGGCGCAGTTTTGTCGTACCCGGACGTGAACATCTGTCCATGGCTGCCCCCGCCCTGGCCGACCGGTCCCCCCAGCCGCGCGCCCTGCCGCTGCGCGAGGTCCGCACCCGGCTCACCCAGCTCGTCGCCCTCGCCGAGCTGACCGACACCGTCACCGTCATCACCCGCGACGGCGACGCCCGCCCGGTCGCCGCGATCGTGCCCGCCGCGGCGGCGCGCACGGCGGCCCAGGCCCGGGCCGACGCCGAGCGGATCGCCGCGATCAGCGCCGGCTGGTCCCGCCGCCTCGAGGAGCTGCACCGGCAGAGCAGCCGGCGGCACGCGGCCGAGCGGCGCGCGCTCACCGACGCCCTCGCCGAGGTCTGGGCCGAGCTGGAGCGCCGCGTCCCGGCCGGCGACCCGGCGCTGGCCCGGCTCCGGGCCGCCCACGCCGAGTTCCTCCGCGACTGACCCGCGCGACCGGCCCGGCGCCGGCCGGACCGCCACACCTCGGAGCCCTTAGCGGTCGCTCCTCGGCATGGCGGTCACCGCGCCGGAAGGCGGTCAGTCCCGGCCGCGCTGGGCTCGGTAGCGACGGATCAACGCCGCAGTCGACGAGTCCACGTCGCCGAGCTCGGGGTGGGAACCGGTGAGCTTGGGCGCGAGCTGGTTGGCCATCACCTTGCCCAGCTCCACGCCCCACTGGTCGAACGAGTTGATGTCCCAGACCGTGCCCTCGGTGAAGACGATGTGCTCGTACAGGGCGATCAGCTGGCCCAGCGTCGACGGGGTCAGCTTCGGCGCGATGATCGACGTGGTCGGGTGGTTGCCGGCCATCACGCGGTGCGGCACCACGTCGGCCGGGGTGCCCTCCGCCTCGACCTGCTCGCGGGTGCGGCCGAAGGCCAGCGCGGCGGTCTGCGCGAAGAAGTTCGACATGAACAGGTCGTGCATGTCGCCCAGGTCGTGGTTGGGCTGGCTGAACGCGATGAAGTCAGCCGGGATCAGCCGCGTCCCCTGATGAATGAGTTGGTAGAAGGCGTGCTGGCCGTTGGTGGCCGGCTCGCCCCAGAAGATCTCCCCGGTCGGGTACGTCACGGGCCGACCGTCGACGGTCACCGACTTGCCGTTGCTCTCCATGGTGAGCTGCTGCAGGTATGCCGGGAACCGGTGCAGGTACTGCGCGTACGGCAGCACCGCGTGCGTCTCCGCGTCGCAGAAGTCGGTGTACCAGACGTTCAGCAGGCCCAGCAGCGCTGGCACGTTCCGCTCCACCGGCGTGGTCCGGAAGTGTTCGTCCACGGAGTGGTAGCCGGCCAGCATCTCGCGGAACCGGGTCGGCCCGATCGCCAGCATCACCGACAGGCCGACCGCCGACGGCAGCGAGTATCGGCCGCCGACCCAGTCCCAGAAGCCGAACATGTTCTCCGGGTCGATGCCGAAGTCACGAACCCGTTGTTCGTTGGTGCTGACCGCGACGAAGTGCCGGGCGATCGCCGAGTCGTCGGCGTCCAGCCCGGCGAGCAGCCAGCGCCGCGCCTGGTCGGCGTTGGCGAGGGTCTCCTGGGTGGAGAAACTCTTGGAGACCACGACGAACAACGTGCTGGCCGGGTCCAGGTCGACGGTCTTGTCGTGGATGTCGGTCGGATCGATGTTGGACACGAACCGGCAGCTGATGCCCGCGTCCCGGTACGCCTTCAACGCCTCGTAAGCCATCACCGGCCCGAGGTCCGATCCGCCGATGCCGATGTTGACCACGGTGGTGATCCGCTCGCCGGTGTATCCGCGCCAGGCACCCGAGCGGACCCGCTCGGCGAAGGCCGACATCCGATCCAGCACCCGGTGCACGTCGGCGACCACGTCCTGCCCGTCCACCACCAGCGACGCGTCGCGGGGCAGGCGCAGCGCGGTGTGCAGGACGGCCCGGTCCTCGGTGGAGTTGATGTGTTCCCCGGCGAACATGGCGGCGATCCGGTCGGCCAGCCGGACCCGCTCGGCGAGCGCGGTGAGCAGGCGCAGCGTCTCGTCGGTGACCAGGTTTTTGCTGTAGTCCACGTGCAGGTCGGCGACGTCGCCGGTGAGCCGCTCACCCCGCTGCTCGTCGGCGGCGAACAGGTCCCGCAGGTGGGTGCCGCGCAGTTCCTCGGCGTGCTTGCGCAGGGCCTGCCATTCGTCCGTGGTGGTCACGTCCACAGCCATCAGGTCGATCTTCTCCTTCACGACATGGTCTGCCAGCGGGCCGTCGTCGTCCCGCTGCCGGCGACCCCACCAGCCTGCCACCCACCGCAGGTGCGCGCGACGGGACCGGGCATCACCCATTCCTTGGAACGGGCGCCCCGCGCCACGCCGGTTGCGACACCTGTTCGACACGCCGACTACGGGGAGACAGCGTGAGGTAGCGGATCGTACGCTCCGGTCACTGACCGTACCGGTGAGGAGGGCCCATGACGACGGTGATCGGGCCCCGGCCTCCGTCCGACGAGGACGAGCCGGCCGACGGCGCGGCGGAGCCGCTGCCGGAACTGGAGGACGGCCACTGGATGCACCGGGCCACCGAGTTCGCCCACACCAGCTTCGGCTCGGTGGCCCGCCGGCTCCCCGCCCTGGTCCGCGAGGCGGTCGCGCTGGCCTGGGCGACCAGCCGCCGGGACACCCTCGCCTCGATCGGGCTGAACGTCGCCGCCGGCGTGCTCACCACCCTGGGGCTGCTCGCCACCACCGGGGTGCTGCGGCAGCTCTTCGCCGCCGGTCCGACCCCCGACCGGATCCGCGCCGCCCTGCCGGCCCTGCTTCTCGCCGCGCTGGCGGTCACCGCACGCGGCGCGCTGACCGTCGCCGCCGGCTGGGCGCAGGCCCGGCTCATCCCGCAGATCAACTACCAGGTGGAGCTGCGACTGTTCGAGACCACCACGGCGGTCGAGCTGGCCGCCTTTGACGACGCCGGCTTCGCCGAGGAGATGGACCGCGCCCGGGACAAGGGCATGGCCGAGGCCGCGTCGATCGTCGACGACACCGTCAACCTGGTCACCGGGCTGGTGGGGGTGCTGGCCACCGCCGCCGCGGTCACCGTGATCCAGCCGGTGCTGCTGCCCTGCCTGCTGCTCGCCGCCGCGCCGGAGGCGGTGACCGCGGTGAAGATGGCCCGCCGCCGGCACCTCGACTGGCTGGGCCGGGTCACCCGGCGCCGTCGGATGTGGATGCTCGCCCAGCTGATGGCCGACCGGCACACCGCCGCGGAGATCCGGGCCTACCAGATGCGGGGCTTCCTGCTCGCCGAGTATCGCCGGGTCATCGGTCTGGAGACCCGCGCCGAGCTGCGGCTGGCCCGCGCGCTGACCGCCACCCGTGCGGTCGGCCTGTCGATCACCGGGGTCGCCGCGTTCGCTCTCTACGCGGTCCTCGGCGGCTTGCTGCTGACCGGCGTGGTGGCCCTCGCGGCTGCCGCGACCGCCCTGCTGGCGGTGCAGTCCGCCCGGGCCGGGCTGCGGACCGCCGTGTTCGCCACCAACTCGCTCTACGAGGACGCGCTCTACTACCAGGACTATCGAAACTTCGTCGACCGCGCCGGGCAGCGGGTGCCGGCCGGCGGCGACCGGGGCGTCGACGCTGTCGAACACATCGAGCTCGACCAGGTAACCATGCGCTACCCGGACACCAATGTCCCGGCCGTGGACGGCGTCAGCCTCACCATCCGGCGGGGGGAGGTGGTCGCCCTGGTGGGCGAGAACGGGTCCGGCAAGACCACCCTCGCCAAGCTCATCGCCGGCCTCTACCGGCCCACCGAGGGGATGATCCGCTGGAACGGGGCGGACCTCGCCGAGCTGGATCCCCGGCAGACCGCCGGCCAGGTGGCGGTGATGAGCCAGGACTGGCGGAAGTTCCCGTTCACCGCCCGGCAGAACATCCGGATCGGCCGGCACGACCGGGCCGCCGGGCCCGCCGGCCCGACCGTCGAGGACGCCGCCCGCGGCGCCGCCGCCCACGACATGATCACCGGGCTGCCGTTCGGGTACGACACGCTGCTCGACCGGCAGTTCAAGAACGGACAGGACCTCTCCGGCGGCCAGTGGCAGCGGCTGGTGGCCGCCCGCGGCCTCTACCGGGACGCCCGGCTGCTGATCTGCGACGAACCCTCGGCGGCCCTGGACGCCCGGGCCGAACACGCCCTCTTCCAGCACCTGCGGCGGCACCCCGACCGCGCCGTCGTCCTGATCACCCACCGGCTGGCCAACGTCCGGCACGCCGACCGGATCTTCGTGCTGGACCACGGCCGCCTCATCCAGCAGGGCAACCACGACGAGCTGATGGCGCAGGACGGGCCCTACCGGGAGCTGTTCGAACTCCAGGCCGCCGGCTACCTGGCCGAGGCGGGGGAGGGACCGGGCTGACCGGTTGACCTCGAGTGCACTCGAACTCCTAGGGTTGCCGGACCGGCCGCCGCCCGGTCAACGCGGCGTACCCCTCAGAAAGGAACAACCCTGTGCGCTACCGCGTTCTCGGCGGCACCGGCATCCAGGTCAGCACCCACTGTCTCGGCACCATGATGTTCGGCGCGGTCGGCAACCCCGACCACGACGACTGCGTACGCATCGTCCACGCCGCCCTCGACCAGGGCGTGAACTTCGTGGACACCGCCGACATGTACTCCGCCGGCGAGTCGGAGGTCATCGTCGGCAAGGCGCTGCGCGGCCGGCGCGACGACGTGGTCCTGGCGACCAAGGTGCACTTCCCGATGGGGGAGGGACCCAACCGGGGCGGCAACTCCCGGCGCTGGATCGTCCGGGAGGTGGAGGAAAGCCTGCGCCGGCTCGGCACCGAGTGGATCGACCTCTACCAGGTGCACCGGCCCGACCACACCACCGACGTGGAGGAGACCCTCGGGGTGCTCACCGACCTGGTCCGGGCCGGCAAGATCCGTGCCTTCGGCTGCTCGACCTTCCCGGCCGAGGAGATCGTGGAGGCACACCACGTCGCCGAGCGGCGGGCGCTCGGCCGGTTCCGCACCGAGCAGCCGCCGTACTCGATCCTGGCCCGGGGGATCGAGACTGCGGTGCTCCCGGTCTGCCAGCGGTACGGCATGGGCGTGCTGGTCTGGAGCCCGCTGGCCTCCGGGTTCCTGTCCGGCCGCTACCGGCAGGGCCGCACGGTGGACCTCACCGCCGGTCGGCCGGCGCTCACCCCGGTCCGCTTCGATCCGGCGCTGCCCGGTAACGCGGCGAAGTACGCCGCCGTCGAGCAACTCGTCGCGCTCGCCGACGAGGTCGGCTGCACCCTGCCCGAGCTGGCCGTCGCGTTCACCGTCGCGCACCCCGGGGTCACCTCGGCGATCATCGGGCCGCGCACCATGGAGCAGCTCGACGGGCTGCTCAAGGGCGCGTCGCTCACCCTCGACGACGCGGTGCTCGACCGGATCGACGAGATCGTCGCTCCCGGCACCAACCTCTACCAGCCGGATGGCGCCTGGTCGCCGCCCGTCCTCACCGACCCGGCCCGCCGACGCCGCCCCCTGGCGGATCGCGCCGCCGCCTGACCGCCGCCCGCTGATATCCGTCGACCGGTGCGTCGGCGTGCGCCACACTGACGGTGTGGATCATCGTGATCTGGTCCGGGTGAGCAAGCGGATGTCGCTGGCGCTGCGGCACCGCCCGGACCGGTTCGGCCTGACGCTCGACCGGGCCGGCTGGGTGCCCGTCGCCGACCTGCTCGCCGCGCTGCGGATCAGCCGCGTCGACCTCGACGCCGTGGTCGCCGGCAACGACAAGCAGCGCTTCGCCGTCGAGCGCGGACCCGACGGCGTCGACCGGATCCGGGCCAGCCAGGGCCATTCCGTCCCGGTGGACCTCGGCCTGACACCGACCCCGCCGCCGGACCGGCTCTACCACGGCACGAGCGAGAGCGTCCTGCCGGCGATCCGGGTCGAGGGGCTGCGCCGGGGCCGCCGGCACCACGTACACCTGTCGCCGGACGTGGCGACCGCCCGCCGGGTCGGGGCGCGCCGGGGCTGCGCGGTGGTGGTGCTGACCGTGGACGCCGCCGCCATGGCCGACAACGGCTACCTCTTCTACCGCAGCGCCAACGGCGTCTGGCTGACCGACCTCGTCCCCGCCACCTACCTGACCACCTGACCCGCCGCCGCCTCGCCCGTTCCCGCGCGTTGACCATGAAGTTGTTGCCGTGACACGCCGGTGTCAGCGTCGACAAAGATCAACCCGCCGGCTCCGGGTGACTGTGGCGGTCAGGTGGCGGTGACGGGGTGGTGGACGACGCCGCCGAAGAGGCAGAGGTCGGCGGCGCCGACGAGGGTCAGGCCGCCCACCGTTCGGCGAGGAAGTCGGCCAGCACCCGGGTGTGCGTGGAGAAGGCCAGCTCGACGGGCTCGGTGAGGACGACCCACTCGGTGGCCTCCTCGGTCGGTGCCGACGGCGGCAGGTCGCCGACCGCCCGCTCGGGCAGTACGCCGAAGACCATCATGGTGCCGCCCGCCGGCGCCCCGTGCACCGCGAACAGCCGCGCCTGCTCGGCGTCGGCCAGCAGGCCGGTCTCCTCACGCAGCTCCCGGACCAGCGCCTCCGACCACTCCTCGCCGTACTCGATGAAGCCGCCGGGGAGCGCGAGCTGCCCGCGGGCCGGCTCGATGTCCCGGCGGACCGCCACCACGCCCAGGCCGGTCGGCGTCCGGACCGGCAGCACCGCCACCGCGACCGGCAGCGGGTTGCGCCACACCGTCCCGCCGCAGGCCGCGCAGACCCGCGGCCAGCCGGCCTCCGCCGAATAGGCGGCGCCGCAGTACGAGCAGTGCGAGTACGGTGTGACGGTCACGCCGCAGCACGTTACCCGCCTGGCTCGCCGGCCGTCAGGCTGACCGATTTGATTATCTATGATCAGTGATCATAGATTGGTCTGTGTGGAACGTTTTCGGCTTTCCAAGGCCGGGAAGCGTGTCGGTGTTCACCCCGTGGCACATCACGTTTGGGCTGGCTCGGGAGGGTTCCGGTGGTGTGGGTCGGTCGTGAGGGCCGGTTTTTCTGGGTCGGTGTTGAGGCGTTGAGTCGGTGAGCGGGAAGCTGCGGCTGGCCGAGGGTGAGGCGGCCCGGACCGCGTGTGCCCGCGCTGCGCTGCGCGTGGGGGTGGATGAGGCAACCGGCGAGGTGCTGTCCCGGACGGTGCTGGCGCAACGGGTCGGTTGGTGTGCTGACCTGGTGGCGGGCATGGTGGCCGCGCTGGTCGGTGAGCATTGGAACCGCGTGGATGTGGAGGTGTTGGCGGCCGGGGTGGATGCGGGTGGCCGGCGGTTGCCGTCGCACGCGTGGATGGCCGTGCGACGCCTCGGGTGGACGGTCGCCCCGCCTCGGGGTGTGAGGGTCAATGACCGGGTCGTGCGGATGGCGCAGGAGCAGGCGGGGCGTGCTCTTCGTTCGGCGGCTTGGCGTGCTGATGTGACCGCCGGGGTCTTGGCGGTCTGGCCGGCCGATCCGCGTAAGCGCACCCCCGCGGAGTGGGATCAGGTTCGGGCCTCGATCCCCGGCGGCGAGTATTTGCCGTCGAATGTCATCAAGGGCCGGAGCCGGCAGGCCGCCGCGTTTGCGAAAGTTAACGGCCGCCTGCCGGTGGACGTGTTCGAGTTGGAAGGCGTCCCGCGGATTCCGCGGATGTTGCTGTTGGCCGCGTGTGATCGGCAGCAGGCCACGATCGAGCGCTGCGACACTGATCCGGGCAGGGCGCTGCTGCGGCTGCAACTGCCCACCCGTCCGGATCCGCGAGGGTATCGGGACTGGACGTGGGTCGAGTGCCGGATCGCGTTGCCGTCCACGGTTCCCGCCGCGGCGGTGCTGCACCTGCCCACCCTCCGCGTCACCGACGGGACGGTGCGTGCCGACATGGCATACACGCACGCCGTGCCGAAAGCCCGGGCCACCGGTCACTCGGTGGCGCTTGGCGTGGACTGGGGCCTCAACACCCTCCTCAGCGCCGGTGCCCTACGACTGGGTAAGGACGGGCGGATCACGGCGTTGGGGGCTGGTGGACAGTTCCGCGCCGCCGGCGTCCTGGCCAAGCAGCACCGCCTCCGGCGCCTGTCAGAACAGCTGCACGCGAAGGCCGACCAGTACGCGCGGCTCATCGGCGGCCGCCCCGACCAGCTGAGCGCGAAACATGAGGTGCTGGCCGGCGAGATCCGCCACGTGTCCGCCCGTCGCCAAAACTTGAACGATGCGCTCGCGTGGGCTGCCGCCCGCTGGACGGTCGACCAGGCGATCGCCGCCCGGGCGTCCGTCATCTACCTGGAAGACCTGCGGTCGATGGAAGCCAAGGGCATGGGGCACAGCCTGAACACGCGCCTGTCCCAGCAGGTCCGCGG
>NZ_JBEYSO010000034.1:0-58620 GCF_040642675.1 Micromonospora sp. NPDC047738 | reverse complement strand
CCGTCACCGCGGGCGAGCTCGGCCACCACCTCGGCGACGGTCCGCATGTCCGACTCGTAGCCCCCGTAGCGCTGGGGCACCCGCATGCGCAGCAGACCGGAGCCGCCCAGCGCTTCGAGCATCTCATCGCTGAGCCGCCTGCGCTGCTCCGACGCCTGCGCATTGGCCCTCAGCACGGGGCCAAGCTCGACCGCGCGCCTCAGCAGCTCGCTTCGCGGCAGCATGGTGACTGTTTCCATTGACCCTCCTCGAGTCAGGACGGCGTCGGGAATGACTCTGGCAGCCGGGTCACTGCGACACATCTTCTGAGCTGCTGTCTCGCCGTCGGCCGGGTGCGCCGCCTGCTGGCCCGGTTCGGCCAGCAGGCGGCGGTCGACCTTGCCGGTGCCGGGCAAGTCCTCTGCACGCGCGCCGGCCTGCGGGAGGGCCCGAAGCAAGCGTGGAGATGCGACCGCCGACGGCGGCGCGGAGCATGAAATTCCGATGAAGCTCCCGGTACCGACCTGAGATGGCGAGACTCATGCATGAACCAGCCGGAAAGATCACAATCAACGTCTGGCTCAATCGCTGGCCGATGTGGCAACAGCTCGTCGACCCGATCCGGAAACAGGCAGCGGAGTTCAACCGCAGGCACCCGCAGTACCGGGCTGTCGTCGAAGCCGTCAACGTGGGTGCCTTCCCCCGAGAGGTGGCACGGGCCGCGCGTGCCGGAACAGCGCCGCACATTGCCGCGTACCAGTACACGTACCTCCAGGAGGCCCAGGACGTACGCGACCCGGACGGGCGGCCGTTGTTCACCTCGGTGACCAAGGCAGTGGCCGGGCGGGAGGAGATCCTCGGTGAGCCTGTGGTCCTCGACGACATCGTGGCCAACATGCGGGCGTACTACACGTTCGACGGCGACCTGAGCTCGATGCCGCGCAACACCTCCACCGTCCTGCTCTACTCCAACATCGACGCGCTGCGCGCCGCCGGGATCGCCGAACCACCGAGCACCTGGGCGGAGGTGGAAGCCGCGTGCGCCGCCCTGGCGGGACGGGACGGCGCGCGCCGCGCCGGGATCACCTGGCCCAATTTCGGCTGGCTCTTCCAGCAGTCCGTGGCTCAGCAGGGGGGCCTGCTCGCCGACCACGAGAACGGCAGGTCGGGCCGGAGCGAGAAGGTCGACTTCATGTCGCCCGAGATGCTGGCCTACGTGACCTGGTGGAGGGACCTGCACCGGGCAGGCCACTACCTCTACACGGGCAAGCAGTCGGACTGGTGGGGTTGCATGGAAGCGTTCGCCAAGGGAGACGCGGCGATGCTGGTCAGCTCATCGGTCGAGACCGGGCCTATCGTCCGGGCGGCCCGCAAGGCCGGGTTCCGCGTGCAGGTCAGCCGGATGCCCTACAACGAGCGGGCCGGGTACGCGGGGAACCTGATTGCCGGTGAGTCGCTGTGGCTGCGCGACGGGCTGGACGAACCGACCCGCGACGGCGCGCTGGCCCTCATGCAGTTTCTGAACAACCCCCGCAACGCCACCAGCATCTACGACCACGGGCGGACGTTCGTCCCTACTACCGAGGCGTCGATCGACCTGCTCACCAGCGAGGGCTGGTTCGACCAGAATCCGCACTACCGGCCCGCCATCGACCAACTCCGCACAAGCCCCGACTCCCCCGCCACCCGTGGCGCGGTGTTTGGCAATTTCCTGCCCATCCAAAGCGCCGGCATGCAGGCCATGCACGACGTGCTGGTCGACGGCGAGGATCTGGCCGCGCGATTCAGCCGGGCTAACGCCCAGGCTCAGCAACTGCTTGACGGGTACGCGCAACACGTGGAATCGGCCACCGCCAACGACGGCCAAGGTCCGCAGAAGATGCCACAGTCGGAAGCGGAGCGTATCCGGCTCGGCGCCTGACAGGCCGTCGGCAGCCTGGCGGTCTTCCCGGCGCGGACGGCGTCCTCCGCAACGGCGTGCTGGCTCTCCATCTTTGCGGGGCGCCGCCGTGGCGCGCGTCATGGGTCCACCTGGCTCACCTCTTGCCCGGTGGGCAGGCTGCGGCAACCACGAAGATGCGGCGGCCCTCCAGGCGGTGATGACATCGAGGCGCGGCCACGTAGCAGGGCAGTGACCATCCGTTCGCCACACCACGCGGGAGCACAAGTGACGACGGTCAGAACGTCGATCTCGACGGCGAGGCGCTCGGCCTGCCTGACACCATCCGGTTGCTCGTGCCAACCCTCGAGGACGACTGCTACCTGGCAGACGAACTCCAGTTGGTCGTCGACGAGCTGGAACGCGGCGCGCTGATCGATGCCCACCACAACGCCGACGTCAGCCCCCACCGAGGAGAGATCCCACATGACAACCTTTCCGGAAGTCCAGCAGGCACCCACGGTGCTCTCACTGCAGCAGCAGTTCCTCTGCATGTTCGCCCAAGGCTTCGAAGCCGGGCCGTTCGGGCCACACTACGTGGAGGTCGGCGGGTGGCGGCTCCACGGACGCGTCGACGTGCAGGTTCTGCGGCTGGCGCTGGCCGACGTGGTCGAGCGGCACGAGGCGCTGCGTACCGTGTTGCACCTTGAGGACGGCGGTGGCACGCAGAGCGTGCTGCCCGCCCGGCAGCCCGAGCTGCAGCTGATCGATCTGGACGGGTCGCCGGGCGCGGACCGGGACCGGCGCGCTGAGCAGCTCATGATCGAGGCGGAGACCCGGCCGTTCCCGATCGACGAGGTCCCGCTGCTGCGGGCCGTGCTGGGCCGCTTCGACGAGCAGGACTCCGTGCTGGTGCTCTGCACCCACCACAGCGCCGCGGACGTCTGGTCGCTCCAGGTGATCCTGCGGGACTTGGCGGAATGCTACGCGGCTCGTGCGGCCGGGGACGAGCCCCAGTTGCCCGAGGTGACCCAGTACCGCGACTACATCGCCGCACAGCAGGAGGAGGCCGCTGGGCCGACGGTGGCTGCCGCACGGGCCTACTGGCGTGAAACGCTGCGCGGCGCCCGGATCCTGGTCGCGCCTGCGCGCCGCGACGAGCAGGTGGCCCCGGCGACGAGCTATCACCGCTTCGCCACCGACGCGCGCCTAAGCACAGAAGTGTCTCGGCTGGCCAGGGAGACGCGCAGTTCCCCGTTCATGGTGCTGCTCGCCGCGTTCGCCGTCTTTGTGAACCGGCGCACCCAGGCGACCGACATCGTGGTGCCCACGTTCGCGCCGGGCCGCCAGCACCGCTTCCAGTCCACGGTCGGGTCGTTCTTCAACTTCCTCCCGCTCCGGGTGGATCTGCGCGACTGCCGGACCTTCCGCGATGCCGTCGCCCGCACCAGGACGGCCTGCGTCGGCGCCTTCAAGCATGAGCTGCCGCTGCTGCACGTGCTCGCCGAGGCGCCCGAGCTGATGGCATCGGTCGGCCCCGACGCGGTGCCGTGCCTGTTCCAGGCCGTCCAGCCGCCCTACCTGATGCAGGGCAAGCGGATCGGCGACCTCGAGTACACGGCGATCTGGCGGCGGGTCATCCCGCAGCCAGTCGGCTCCGAGACCCCGGACGGCATGATCTGGTCGATGCACCTGAGCAACACCGAAGTGGTTGGCGGGCTCAGCTTCAGCCGCCACCTGTTCGATCGCGCCGAGATCGAAGAGCAGGTGGCCGGGTATCTCAGCGTGATCGGCGAGATGGTGGCCGACCCGGATTCGACGATCTGAGAGGTTGACACCATGACCGTCACCGCGAACGACGTGCAGGGCATGGCCCTGCCATCCGAGCCCGACGTCACCCCGGCCGTGCTGATCGAGCGGGCCAGGGCCATGGCGCCCGCCCTGGTGGCCCGTCAGCGTGAGACGGAGGAGCGAACCTACTACGCCGAGGACACCCACCGGGCGTTCCGGGACGCCGGCTTCTACCGCATCACGGTGCCCAAGCGCTACGGCGGCTACGAGTTCGGCTTCGACACCTTCCTGCAGATCGTGATGATCCTGACCCGGGCCTGCGCGTCGACCGGTTGGATGTACTGCCTGGGCGCGGCGCATTCGCTGTTCGCCGGCAGCATGTTCGGGGAGAAGGCGCAGGCCGAGATCTTCAAGGGCGGCGACTTCATCGCACCGCTCGTCAACGCCCCGCACGGGACAGCCAGGCGCGCCGCGGATGGCGGCTGGATCCTGAACGGCGTCTGGAAGTACTGCTCCGGCGCGCCGTACGCGACCCACCTGATCGGCAACACGATGATCGTCGAGGATGACGGGAAACCGCCACGCCCGCTGTTGTTCATCGTGCCCCGTGATCAGTGGGAGATGCTCGACGACTGGGGCTGGCAGCTGGGCCTCAAGGGCAGCGGGTCGCACAGCATCCGGATCTCCGACGGGCACATCCCCAGCCACTTCGGCCTGGAGGTGGACTTCACCGAGATCTCGGTGACCGGCGGCACCCCCGGGCGGGACCTGCACGAGCACCCGCAGTACGGCGGTGCGCCGGCCAGCTCGATGGCCTTGGAGGGCGCACACATCGCGGTCGGCATGTGCCAGGGCGCGCTTGACGCCTACACGGAGTTGATGTTCTCCCGCACCACGATCCTCCCGCCGTTCCCGCCCAGAGTGGACGACCCCGACTTCCAGCTCTGGTACGGGCAGGCCAGCAGCATGATCGACGCCGCCGAGACACTCGTGCTCGCCACGGCGCGGCGGTGGCACGAGCTGTCCGAGCAACCGCTCGGAGCGTTCACCGCCGAGGAGGACCTGCGGATCGCGTTGACCTGCCGAGAGGCGACTTCGCTGGCCTGGCGGGCCGTCGACGAGATCATCCAGCCGACGGCCGGCAGCACAGCCGTGCGTGAGGGGGAACGCCTCGAACGGGTCTGGCGGGACCTCTCCACCGGACGCACGCACGTCAGTTCCGCCGTGCTGCTCACCACCGTGGCCAACCGCGGGTTCGCCCAGCTACGGCTGCAGAGCGAGCGCCGGTGACGCCCCGTCACCGGCAAGGGGTATATCGAGAGCCGCCGCGATGATCGGGAGATCTTCCCCTCCGAGGCATGGGCGCGGATGAGCTACGGCTGGATGGGGCGCAGCCCCGATTACAACGCCTCGTTCCTTGGCACACTCGGGGCCAACGCGGACCTCTACGCGCCGTACAGCGCCAACGCCGAGCGTTGGTATCGCGAGTCGCAGGAAAAGGTCGTCAAGCAGGCGGACGGCCGGACCGCCGCCTACACCAACGACGAGATCGACAACCTCGAACCGCTGTAGCCCGCCCACAGCACCCGAGAGCCCCGGACCCCACGCCAGGTGGTCCGGGGCTCTTTCGTGCGCCTACCTGCCCAGAGACGGCCCGGACGTCCGGGCTGCGGCCCGGACGCTCGCGGCGCTGTTCGAGCTGGCGCATCGCGGGGCCTTGCCCGACGGCAGCCTGCGCGCGGATGCTGGGTCAGCCGTCCACGCGATAACGCGCGAAGATCGTGCCCTTCGAGAAGGTGTGCTGGTCGAGCAGGGTCAGGTTGCGGCGGACGCCGTCGGGGAGGGCGCGCGTGCCACCGCCGACGAGCACCGGGCAGATGACCAGGCAGATTTCGTCGACCAGGCCGGCCCGGTGGGCCTGGGCGGCCAGGTTGGCGCCGCCGATCGCCAGGTCGCGCGTGGCCGACTCCTTGAGCGCGCGAACCGCCTCCGGGTCGAACGTGCGCTCGATGCGGGTGCGGGCGCTGCGCGGCTCCTCCAGCGTGGACGAATACACGATCTTGTCGGCGGAGCGCCAGATCTCGCTGTAGTCGAGGATGAAGTCGGGGTGGCCGGGCTCCTCGTGCGCCGTCTCCCAGTAGGACATCACGTCGTAGAGCCGGCGGCCGTACAGGTGGGTGCCGATGCCCCGGTCCAGGTCGTTGAGGAAGCGGTGCACCTCTTCGACCGGCTCGCTCCAGCCGAACTTGACGTTCTCGTCGTTCACGAACCCGTCGAGGGACACGATGTCCGTGTTGATCAGCTTGGCCATCTCTCCGCCCAAGTATCTGGTTGCATTTTGCAACCGCTATCAGCGTCCCTGATCAGCTTAGCGATCCTGAGTCGGATGGGGTTTCCGGGATCGTTTCCCACCGCGGTGGAGATGCATGGACGTGGAGATGGAATCCCGCGCCCAGTGCGGCTCCTCGTGGCCGGTGGCCAGCGGTGGGTGTGCTGATCGTGTTCACGCCCTGGTGTCGGTGGGCTGCGCGGGGCAGCTTCCGGTCCGTTGGTGCGTGTCCCTCCGGACGCTTGCCCGCCTGACCGTGAGGTCTGGTGGGGGAGGTTGCCCCGCGTCGCCTGGGCGCGGGGCGTGTTGGCTTGCGCCGGGTGGGGCCGGTCTTCGACCGGTCCCTCCGACTGGTCTTGGAGGTGCTGGGGGTGACAACGGCTGCGGCTTCGAGCCCGTCGACGACCGAGCGGATCACCATCGCGCCGCTGGTCTTCTCGGTGACGGTCTTGCCCTGGTGGGTGAGGCCGCGGGCGGCGATACGCCGCCAGGCGCCGTGGTCGCGGTCGCCCTGCCAGCGGCAGGACTGGTTGGGGCAGATGGCCCACTTCCATCCCGGTGTGGTGGGCCGGTCGGGGGCTTTACGGTGCTGTAGCGGGGTCAAACATTGCGGGCAGTGCTTGGAGGTGTTCCGGGCGGGGACGGTGACCACGGCGATACCGTGCTCGGCGGCGAGGTGCCGCATCCGGTCGCTGATCTTTCCGCGGACCTGCTGGGACAGGCGCGTGTTCAGGCTGTGCCCCATGCCCCGCGCTTCCATCGACCGCAGGTCTTCCAGATAGATCACCGTCGCCCGGGCGGCGATCGCCTGGTCGACGGTCCAGCGGGCGGCAGCCCACGCAAGCGCATCGTTCAAGTTCGAACGGCGGGCGGACACGTGGCGGATCTCGTCCCGGATCACCGCATGCTTGCCGACAAGGTGATGCCGCTCGTCACCGCCGATGAGCCGCTGGTACTGGTCGGCCTTGGCATGCAGCCCCTCACTGTGACGGCGCAGCCGGTGCT
The DNA here is from genome assembly GCF_040642675.1 of Micromonospora sp. NPDC047738. NCBI lineage: Bacteria > Bacillati > Actinomycetota > Actinomycetes > Micromonosporales > Micromonosporaceae > Micromonospora > Micromonospora sp. NPDC047738. The sequence goes on along the minus strand of NZ_JBEYSO010000034.1, from coordinate 51,637 downwards.
GCTTGGCCAGGACCCCAGCGGCCCGGAACTGTCCACCCGCCCCCAACGCCGTGATCCGCCCGTCCTTTCCCAGTCGTAGGGCACCGGCGCTGAGGAGGGTGTTGAGGCCCCAATCCACACCGACCGCCACCGTGTGGCCGGTGCGCGCGGCTTTCGGCACGGCATGGGTGTATGCCATGTCGGCACGCACCTTGCCGTCGGTGAGGCGGAGGGTGGGCAGGTGCAGCACCGCCAAGGCGGGAACCGTGGACGGCAACCGGATCGGACACGCCACCCACGTCCAGTCCCGATACGTCCGCGGATCCGGACGTGACGGCAGTTGCAAGCGCAGCAGCGCCCTGCCCGGGTCGGTGTCGCTACGCTCGATGATGGCCTGCTGCCGATCACACGCGGCCAACAGCAACATCCGCGGAATCCTCGGAACCCCTTCGAGTTCGAACACATCCACCGGCAGCCGACCGTTGACCTTGACGAACGTGACGACCTGCCGGATACGGCCCTTGATAACGCTGGACGGCAGATACTCGCCGCCGGGGATCGAGGCCCGCACCTGATCCCACTCGCCGGGAGTGCGCTTGCGCGGATCAGCCGGCCACGCCGCCAGGACCCCGCCGGTCACCTCGGCACGCCACGCCGCCGAACGCAGAACACGCCCCGCCTGCTCCTGCACCATCCGCACGACCCGATCATTGACCCTCACACCCCCAAGCGGAGCGACCATCCACCCCAGACGCCGCAACGCCATCCACGCCTGCGACGGCAACCTCCGCCCACCCGCATCCACCCCGCCAGCCAACACCCCCACATCCACGCTATTCCAACGCTCACCGACCAGCGCGGCCACCATGCCCGCCACCAGATCAGCACACCAACCGACCCGCTGCGCCAACACCGCCCGAGACAGCACCTCACCGGTTGCCTCATCCACACCGGTACGCAGCACAGCACGGGCACACGCAGTCCGGGCCATCTCGCCTTCGCCCAGCCGCAGCTTCCCGCTCACCGGCTCAACGACCCACCATCGATCGCGCAGAACCGACCCTCACGGCCGACCCACGCCACCGGAATCCTCCCCGAACCAGCCCAACCACCAAACGTCACGGGTGAACACCGACAGACGCGCCGTAGTCTGTGAGAGTCGAAGAAGGTCCACACGACCAATCTATGATCACTGACGATTCATAATCAAATTGGTCAGCCTAGTGGCTCAGCATGAAACGTTGGCCTGGTAGTCGGAACGGCAGCCAGCAGGGCGAAGGCGGCCGCGGTCAGCGTGTACGCCCGGGGTGTCATGTCAGGCGACGTCCTGGATGCCGTAGCGCAGGTAGACCACGCCGTTCTTGAAGACGCGGTGGTCGAGCAGGTCGAGATCGGCCGGCACGTCGCCGGGGAAGAAGCGGTGCCCGCCGCCGGCGACCGCCGGGCCGACGATCAGCTGGTACTCGTCGACCAGCCCGGCCCGGATCGCGTGCGCCGCCAGGGTGGGGCCGTCCACGGTCAGGTCGCGGTCGGACTCCGCCTTGAGCCGGCGCACCGCCTCCGGGTCGAACGTGCGCTCCAGCCGCGTCCGTCCAGTGGTGACACCGTCCAGCGTGGTGGAGTAGACGACCTTGTCGGCGGCCTGCCACACCCGCGCGTAATCGAGGATGTACGGCGGCTGGTCCGGCAACGTGTGCGCGGTCTCCCAGTAGACCATCGTCTCGTACATCCGCCGCCCGTACAGGTAGGTCCCGACGCCCTCGGAGATCGAGTTGATGAACTCGTGCGACTCCGCCTCGGGCGCGCCCCAGCCGAAGTTGCCGTCGCGGTCGCTCACGTACCCGTCCACCGACGTGATCATCGAGTAGATCAGCTTGCCCATCGCGCACCTCCGCCGCGAGACCCACCCGGTTGCGAAATGCAACCGGTCGGGTCACTGTAGAGCAGCGCTCAGCCGGTCGCGCAGGACATGCCGCCCAGCGTGAGTCGGCCGGCGCGGTGTTGGCGCCGCCGCAGGTGGCCTGAAAAGCCGAACTCAGAGACACTGCTGGCCGGCACCCGTCTTGGGGTGCCGGCCAGCGGCGTGTTCACGTTCTTTCGGTTGTCAGCTGTGGTGCTCGGCTGTGGTGCTCGGCTGTGGTGTCAGCTGTTCCAGTGCTGGGCGACGAGGTCGGCGGCCTGCTGTTCCCACTGGGCGTAGGCGTCCGGGTAGGCCGACACCTGCACGGTCTGGGCGGCCTTGGTCAGCGGCATGTCCTGCCAGCCGTCGATCTGCTTCAGACCCTTCTCGAACGCCAGGGTGGCGTACTCGGGGTTGGTGATCTGCTCCGGCGTGCCCCAACCACTGGAGGGGCGCTGCTGGAACAGGCCCAGCGAGTCATGGTCATTGGCGTCGCCGAGGTGGCCCAGGTTCTCCAGCTTCGACTCCTGCAGACTCGTGGCGATCGAGATCACCGCAGCCCGTTCCGGCAGGCCGGCCTTCTTCGTCGCGGCGATGATCGCCTTCGCGTTCGCGGTCTGCTCGTCGTTCAGGGTGATCTTCGACTGGGCGCCCTGCACACCATGCGGGATCAGCTTGCCCATGTCCGGCTTGTCGGCCTGCACCGCCGCCACCGGCTTCCCAACAGCGGTGGCCGGGGCATCGGCGTGAGCAGCGATCGGACCGGCGAACACACCACCGGTGAAAGCCAGACCAGCAACACCAAGAACACTCTTACGCAGCATCGAGTTCATGACCAAAGCTCCATTCGGGGGATTGGCGCACACACCGATGGGGGTCGGCTACATGTGCGCAAGCACCGTCAGGCGCTCAAACAAGAGGGGGAAAAGTCTGTCGACCAGCGGCTCGCGGGGCGAGGGGGGTTCGCCTCCTGCGCGGCGCCGGGACCATGCACAACGACCGGCGGCCCGCCAACATTCCGGGCCCGACCACCCCACCACACGCGGGGGCGGCTTCCTCGATCGCGAGTCATCTGCAACGACCGGCGGACCACCAACATTCCGACCCGGGCCCACCCGAGCGACCCCGGCTCGCGGGGCGCCTTCCTCGGCCGTGCACCCGTGTTCAACGACCCCCGGCCGCCAGAGATTCCAGGCAGACGATGCCGGCCGTCACCCGCAAACCGGACATCGCCGAGCACAACGCCCGGGCGGGCGGCCGGCAACCCCCGTAGATCCATTCCAGGTGCCGCACCAGGCGGTATCCAGCACCCGCCACACCACCACATACCGCACGCGGAGTCGATCACCGCTTCGGCGCAGCAAACGAGGCAGCACTTTCGGGGAAAGTGGGCCGCTCAGAGCGCCGCAAGGCCCCCACTTTCCGCGACAGCGCGCCCTGAGGCGGCAAAGGGGCGGACCGAGGACACGCCAGCCAGGACCAGCCAAAGGGGAGCTTGCCCGGACAATCCGGGCGACGAGCGGGCACGACGTACACCGGACGCGAACCACGCAGGCCACAAATCCGGACGGCGCCGGACCACGACGCGAGGTTCGCGCAGTGATCAACCCTGACCGCCCGGAGCCGGGCACGGCGGGCCGCACCCGAACCGCGACCAAGGACAGCGCAGACGAAACCGGCCGGCCCAGAAGGGCCGACCGGTTCGCGAGGTGCGGGAGGTCACCAGACCTGCTGGACGATGTCCGCCGCCTGCTCCTCCCACTGCGCGTACGCGTACGGGAAGGCGGACACCTGCACGGTCTGCGCGGCGGCGGTCAGCGGCAGGTCCTGCCAGTCGCCGACGTTCTTCAGCGCACCGAAGAATGCCTTGGACGCGTAGTCGGGGTCGGTGATCTGTTCGGGCGTACCCCAACCGGACGACGGGCGCTGCTGGAACAGGCCCTCCGAGTCGTGGTCGTTGTACGTGCCGAGGTGGCCGAGGTTGTACAGCTTCGACTCCTGGAGGGAGGTCGCGACGCCGATTACGGCGCCCCGCTCCCCCACGCCGGTCTCCTTGGCCGCCTTGACGATGGCCTTGGCGTTGGAGACCTGCTCGTCGTTGAGCGGGATGCGCGACTGGGCGCCCTCGACGCCGTGCGGGATGAGTTCATCCCGGCTGGGCCGGTCGGCCTTGGTGGGAACCTTGTCGCTGGCGGTGGTGAGACCGGACTCGACCGTGGCGGTCTTGTTGCCGGTGGCCAGGTCGATGGCGGCGACGGCGCCGGCGTGCGGGCCGGTGGTGACCGGCGCGGCGAAGGCGCTGGGGCCGATGGCCAGCCCGCCCAGGACGGCCACACCGGCGATGCTCAGCGCGGCCTTGCGGCGCGGGTTCTTGGCGATGTCGGGAAGCGATCGGGCGACGAGCTCGGCCTTGTCCTGCGCGGTCTTCGCGAGGGCGGGCAGCCGGCGGGCAACGAGCTCGTCCTGCGCGGTCTTCGCGAGGCCGGGGAGGCGGCGGGCGACGAGTTCGGCCTTGTCTTGCGCGGTTTTGGCGATGGCGGGGAGCCATCGAGTGAAGTGCTGCTTCACGATGGTTGCCCTTTCGATCGTTACGACGCGCTCCGGGGTGAGCGAGCCTCGGGGGAAGTACTGACCGGTACGGGTTTACGTTCCGGCCGTACGGGGGACACAACCAGGTTGACGTGTCCGTCATTCCGGATATGCCGGAGTGGTCCCTGGCTGCGGTCCAGGTCACATGGGGTGCGGGACGGGCCGACCGAGTCGTACCGGAACGGGACGAAGACCCCAAGGGCCGACAGCGCTCAGGCTGCCGTCGGGTTACCGAACCGGACGAGGACGTGCCAGAGCTGCTTGAGGTGCTGGAGGGTGACCTCGATCGGCCCCCGGTCGCCCCAACGGTCCGGTTCCCGCAGCACCGAGGCGGCGGCCCGGCCGATCAGGGCGGCGTCAACAGGCTCCCCCGGGCGGGCGAACTCGGCGTGCACCCGCGCGGCCAGCGGCGGGATCGCCGGACCCCGGAATTCGGCGTCGATGCCGTCAACTGGCAGCTCGAAGCCGGCGTGCCAGCGCAGCGGAAAGCCGTGCCGCCGAGCGATGCCGGCGAGGATCCGCTCCACCTCGGTGCCCCGGAACGACGGGTCGACCACCAGGGCCTCGACGTCGCGGGCCAGACTCAGCTCCCCGTGGATCTGGGCCTCGATGTAGTCGTCCAGGGCACGCCCGGCCACGCCGGACTGCCGCGCCCGGCGGCGCAGCAGCGCACGCAGCAGGGTGCTGGTGTCCATGCCGGCCACGCCGAGGCAGACGCCGGTACCGGCAGTGGCCGACAGCAGCGCGGCGAGCACCGGCTCGAAGATGTCGAGCGTGCCGAAGTCCGTTGGCTGCGTGTGGCTGTCACCGAAGCTGAAGGTGGCTCTGGCCAGGGCCTCCGGGCGCAGCCGCAGGTGGCAGGAGCCGAACCGGGGGCAGGCGCCGTCGGCGTGGTCCAGCAGGTTCAGGCCGCCGTACTTCGGGCGTTCCGCGGGGAGCACACCGGGCCGCTGGTACGCCCCGCCGAAGAGCGTCTCCTCCCAGCGGTCCCGGTCCCCGCCGGGGAACGCGGTGAGACCGCCGTTGGAGATGCCGGTTTCGAACTGGCTGCGGTAAACGCCCTCCTGGTCGAGCGCCTCGGCCACCGCGCGGCCGTCGGGCAGCAGCCGGTCCGGGTGGAAGTTCAGCGTCAACCGCCCGCGTGCGGCCACCGCCGCGATGACGTCCTCGGTCCGGTACGGCGGGTCCGCGCTGGCGAGTTGTCGGGCGATGGCGCCCAGCGCCGCAGGTCGGTCCCGCAGCGCCACCTCGCGGACGTACCGCAGGGCGGCGGTCTGCGCCGGGGTGAGCACGGGTGTGGTGGCGGGATCGGGCACGGCCGCGATTATGGCGACTGGAAACGCCGACCGCAGGCGGATTTGGTCCGTCAGGCGTCGGTGCCGAACCCGTCCCGGGTGCTGCGTTCCTCCGAGTCGAGCAGTTCCTGGAAGACGGTGAGGTGCAGGCCGGCGGGTCCGTCGAGGCGGGCGTTGAGCGACTGCCACGGGGTGACCGTCGGCGGGGCGACCTCCGTGGCGCCGGCGGCGACCAGGCGCTCGGTCACCGCGCGGCTGTCGTCCACTTCGAACGCCACCCGTAGCCGGGGCGCGACCTGCCTACCGACCTCCACCTCGTCGATCATCCGCTTCTGCGCGGGGTTGGCCAGTTCCAGGGTGGCCCGGCCGGCTTCCAGGATCACCACCCGGGCACCGTCACCGCCCGAGTACGCCGCCTGCTCGGGCAGGCCCAAGGCGTCCCGGAAGAACGCGACCGCGGCGTCGTAGTCGTCGGCCTCGACGACGAGGCGCAACTGGCGGACGGTCGGTGGTCGGTCGTTTCCCGCTGCGGTCACGGCAGCCGATCATAGTCGTCACGTCCGGACGCGCTCCGCCCAGCGCCGACAGGGCCAACCGCTAGACCATGCCGTCGAATTCGGCGTCGACCCGCGGCCTCGGTCGACCGGTGGCGGGTCCGACGGGGTCCGGACGAGGCCCTCCGTTGGCGGGGCTTCTTCAAAGTTGCTCAAACGCGCCGGACTCGCTACAGGCCGTAACCTTTGGTCGCCATTGGCGTTAGCACGCTCGGCGAGATGCCGGTGTCGAACAGCGTGCCGACGTCGCCGCATCTCACACCCACCGAGCCCCCCGCGGCTCGACCCGCCGCCGTCTCCCCCGTTCGGCCATCGCCAGCCCCGCACCGACAGCGCCACCTCGCTGGGCTCCGGCGGCAGCTCGGTGACCTGGCTGGCGGGGACGCCGGCGCGCCGCTGGTCGGCGGCCTCCGGCCGAGGTGGACGCCGACGCCCAGCACTCGGTTTCGTTCGGCAACCGACGTGGTTGACCGGACCCGGGGACGACGACAGTCCGCGTCGGGGGCCGCCGCTTCGACCGCGGCGAACCCCTCTCCCGCCGGACGCCCGCCGCAACCGGACCATCACGGCGCGGGCGCCGAAATGGCTCGCGATGCGACAACCGGCCTCGCCGCATGGCGCCTGATTACGCGCAGTGCAGCCGCCCGACGCTTGATGGTTGCTATCGACAACTCACCGCAGTTGCCGGGTTTTCAGGAAGGACATCGAAGTCGGACTATTCGATATAGCAAAGGTTGTGACAAGTTTGCGACAGCGCTCAGCCTCGCACTCCAAGCATCTTCAGCAACCATTAAGGACACTTCAACGACCTGTTGCCGGATGAAGAATAGGAACCGTGAATCATCATTTTCACGGCCAGGCGGCCATGTCGTTGCGCTGCGTCACCCTTGCAGTCCACCTCGATCGTCACTCACTGTAGTCGCGTCATCGCCGTAGATGTTGCACGCCCCAGCAGGCCCCCGCTAGCATCATCTCGGCACGGACAGTGGTGAACGCCAATTGCTCACGCCCATCTGATACGAGCGGACAGGGCGGCCTGCGATGGGGACGAGTCAGCCGTCTCCGCCATTCAGAATGGGAGCGCATTGCACCGAGAGCCACTGTCTAGCCGTTTTGGCAAGGGGGAGGCTTTGAAGGATCCGAGCGTGAGGGCTGCCGAACGAGTCATTGAATACATGCAAGAGAATCTTGCAGATCAATTGACTGTTGACGACATGGCGAAGACGGCCCTGTTCAGCAAGTTCCACTTTACCCGTATCTTCCAACGAGCCACCGGAGTCTCACCGGGGCGGTTCCTCTCCGCCCTGCGACTGCAGCAGGCCAAACGCCTGTTGAGGTCCACCTCGCTCAGCGTCGCGGACGTCAGCCTGCGAGTCGGCTACTCCAGCGTCGGGACGTTCAGCTCGCGGTTCACCCGCAGCGTCGGATTGTCACCCACCACATTCCGGCGCCTGGGGGGATTCACCACCCACGTCCCCATCGCCGACGGGCACGCGGTCGCCGACCGGCCGGGAGGGACGGTACGCGGGCGAATCACCGGAGCTCCGGGGATGCCCGCGAACCGGGTCTTCGTGGGGATGTTCCCGCAGCGAATTCCCGAGGGCCGGCCCGTGCAGTGCCGCATTCTCGACACCCCGGGACAGTTCACTCTCGACCCGGTACCCGCCGGGGCGTGGCACCTGCTGGCCCACTCGGTCGGACCGGATGAGGAGAAGGTGCCGGCGGCGGACGCCACCTGGGTCGGCAGCATCGGGCCCCTGCTGATCACCCGGCACAGATCCCTGGAGGTGGACCTCTCGCTCCAGCCCATGCGGATCGTCGACCCGCCCGTACTGCTCGCGTTGCTGGACGCCCGGCAATCGGCGCTGCGGCGGGAGCGGGCGCGACGGCGGACGATCGGCGCGCGCCACGGCTAACTGCGGCCGTGACACGGCCCCCGCACCGATGTCGGTGCGGGGGCGTCGGTCGCCGCCTCAGCGGACCGGATGGACGTGCATTGGCAGGCCACCCCGGACCCGCAATGACAGCATCGGCTCGGGTACGGCCCGGTAACCGGGCACCTTGGTCAGCCGCAGTTCGCGGGAGATCAGGGCCAGCACGAAGACCGCCTCGAGCATGCCCAGGTGGTTGCCCACGCAGAACCGGGGGCCGGCGCCGAACGGGAGGTAGGCATAGCGCGGTCGGTCGGGCCGGTGCGCCGGGTCGAACCGGCCCGGGTCGAACCGCTCGGGTTGCGCCCAGAAGGCCGGGTGCCGGTGCAACGTGTAGGGGCAGATCAGCACGTCCGCACCGGCCCGTACGTCGTAGCCGGCCACCGTGTCCGGGCCCTGCGCCTTGCGGGACAGCATCCACACCGGCGGGAAGAGGCGCATCACCTCCTCCACCACCATGGTGGTGTAGCGCAACCGGTGCAGGTCCTCGTATGTCGGCAGGCGGTCGCCCAGGACCTCGACCGCCTCGGCGTGCAGCCCCTCCCGCACCTCGGGGTGCTCGTCGACCAGGTGCAGCGACCAGCCCAGTGTGCTGGCCGTCGTCTCGTGCCCGGCCAGCAGCAACGTGATCAGTTCGTCCCGCATCCGCTGCCGGCCGACCCGGGGGTCGCGCTCCTCCCGGGTGGACTGGATGAGCCGGGACAGGGCGTCGTCGCCGGCGACGCTCTCCCCGTCCCGGGCGATCCGGTCGGCCACCAGCCGGTCCACCACCCGTTGCAGGTTGCGCCGCGCCCGCCGGAACCGCACCTGCTTGGGCAGCGGCACCCACATCGGTACGGCGCTCATCGTGGCCAACTCGAACATCGCCTGGTCCTGCATCGCCTCGAACGACCGGCCGACCGAGTGGTAGGCGCTCAGGTCGGTGTCGAGCAGGGTACGACCGAGCACGCCGAGCGTCAGGTCGGTCAGTCCTTCGATCACGTCCACCGGCTGTGCGGGCGCGGTGGCCCGTAGCCGGTCCACGAACCGGGCCCCCTCCTCGGCGACCACCCCGGCCTGCTGCGCGATCCGCTTGGCCTGGAAGACCGGCTGGATCGCCCGCCGCTGCTTGCGCCACAGCTCGCCCTCGCTGGTCAGCAGCCCGTCGCCGAGCGCCCGTCGGGCGTGCACCAGGCCGATGCCCTTGTGGTAGTTCCGGCTGTTGTCGGCCAGCACGTGCTTGGCGTGGTCCGGATGGTTGAAGAAGTAGAACGGCTTCGGCTCGGGGGCGAGTCGCACGGCGTCGCCGAACGTACGGGCCGCCGAGGTCATCAGCCCCAGCCGGTCGAAGCCGAACTTCCACAGTGTCGGCAGCAGGGCGACGCCGGAGGGGCCCGGCGGCACGGCCCGGCTCCTGGTGACGGTCACCGCCCCACCTCGCTGTGTTCCGCGCCGACCTGACGGAACCGGCCGCGGAGGAAGAGCACCGGTTCCTCCTCCCGCTGCCGTTCCACCGACAGCAGCCGACCGATGAAGATGGTGTGGTCGCCGCCGTCGTACGCCTGCCACAGCGTGCACTCGAAACGGGCCAGGGCGCCCTCGATCAGCGGCGCCCCGGTCGCCCGGCCGGGCACCCAGTCGACAGCGTCGAACTGGGCCCGGCCGAGCGGCCGCCACTTGTCGGCGAAGTGGCGGGCGACCTTCTCCTGGTCGGCGGCCAGCACCGACACCCCGAACGTGCCGGCGGCCTGCAGGGCCTCGTGCATGACCGCCCGCCGCTCCACGCAGACCAGCACCAGGGGCGGGTCCAGGGAGACCGACGTGAACGAGTTGGCGGTCATGCCGTGCGGAGCCGGGCCGCCCACGGTCACCACGGTGACCCCGGTGGCGAAGGTGCCGAAGGCTCCCCGTAGCTGTTTGGTATCGGTGACCTGCCCGGACGGTTGGTGGTCGACGCTCACGTTGGTCCCCTCCTCGCGGTCCCTGTCGGGTCAGGCCCGGGCCAGGGCCCGGTACGGTTCCAGCGCCCGGATCAGCGGCTCGGGCACCCGGGTGGGCACGGTGCGGGTGTTCGGCCCGCGCATGCACGCCACCCGTTGCCGTCCCCGGGCGATCAGGGTCTCGCCGCCGCCCGGGTCCAGGCGTACGTAGTCGAAGCTGAACTCGACCTGCGTCTGCGCCAGGTCCACCAGCCGCATCCGAATCGACAGTTCGTCGAACGCGGTGATCTCGGCGAAGAACTCGCAGTCGACCTTCAGGGTGAACAGCTTGAGGTCGCCCTGCAGATCGGCCAGCACCTCGGGGGCGTTGCGCTTGAGGAACATCTCCCGGCACCGTCCCTGCCAGCGCAGGTAGTTCACGTAGTAGACGTTGCCGACGATGTTGGTCTCCTCGAATCCCACGACGTGCGGGTACTCGAAGTAGTCGCTCACCGCTGCTCCCCCTTGCCGGTCAGGATCGCGAAGACCACCGGCTCGGCGCGGTCGCGCAGCCGGGTCAACAGGGTCGCCACCGCCACGGTGCCGGCGGTGAGCACCACCCAGCCGTCCCGCTTCGGCGGGGTCAGGGTCAACGGGGCGCCCGGCAGGCCCGCCTTCTGCAGGCACTCGACGGCGGTCCAGACCCGGCTCGCGGCGGCGTCGACGCTCTCGCCGGCCTCCCGGGCGATCAGCTCCACCAGGTCGTCGTACGAGCCGAGCAGATCCCGCCAGTCCTGCCGGTCCCGCGGCTGGACCTCCTCCACGTCGCAGGCCAGCGGCCCGGCTCCGGCCACCGCGAGCGTCACGCCGGCGCCGTGCGCGGCGGAGACGGCCCGGTCACCGTCGATCTCGGGTGCCCCGTCCGGCCGGTACCGCACCTGGACCGGGGCGCCGACTGCCCGGCCGACGGCCACTGCGGTGCGGGCCCGCCGCCCGGCCACCCCGTCGGCCTCCGTCGGACCGTCCGGCTCCACCGCGACCGCCACCGCGGCGCCGACCAGGTCGCCGAGGGTGCGTTCCAGGTAGGAGCCGAGCAGCGGCGCCACCCAGGGACCAGCCCCGCCCTTCTTGCGTACGGCGTGCAGGCGCAGGCCGGCCCAGCGTTCGACCACCTCGCCGCTGTCGTCGCGGACGGCGATGTCGTAGACGTAGGTGTCGCCGTCCCGGCTGCGCTCGGTGGCGCAGTAGCGCAGTTCCCGGTTCGCGGCGAGCTTGGGACCGCCGGGGTGGATCCGTTCGATGCCCGCCGGGAGCAGCGTCCCGTCGGGCACGCAGACCTGGTTGCCGTGCATCAGCGCGTCCCGCATGCCGGGGTCGCCGAGCAGCAGGTCGCCGGGGAGGAACCCGGCGAACCAGTCGGTGCCGCCGACCACGGCCACGTCCACGTCGACGTGCCGGGCCGCCGCCCGGTGGTAGCGGCGCAGCCGCTGGAACCGGCCGCCCTGGAACAGTGTGTCGCCGTAGAGGTCACGCTGGGGGTCGAGCGGCACCTCCGGCAGCCCCGCACCGACCTGGTCGGGCGGCCCGTCGGGCGTCGGGTCGGTGGAGAAGACCAGCCGGGCTCGGAAGTGCTCGGCGGCGAAGCCGGTCTCCGCGCTGCGGATGGCCACCTCCACGGTGTCGTCGTCGGTGGCCACCGCGGCGATCCGGATCGTGGTGGCACCGTCCGGCGGCACGACGATCGGCCGGCTGAACTCGGCCTGCTCGATGCGGGGCACGGTGCGGCGGCCGGTGAGGGCGGTGGCCACCTGGGCCATCGCCTCCATCCCGAACACCGCCGGGAAGAGCAGGTTGCCGTCCAGCAGGTGGTCGGCGAGGTAGAGGTCGGATCCGGCGCTGAGCGTGGTCTCGCAGACCAGCTCCACCCCGTGGTAGTTGACCAGGGGCTTGTCGACGAACCGGAGCAGCGGCAGCTCGGGCCGGTCGTACCGGACCGTGTCGATGCCCTGGGTCCGCCCGCTGACCACCACCACCGGCGGCACGTCCGGGTCGGCGACCAGGCGCCGCATCAGCGCCACGCCCTGCTCGGGTGAGATCGGGGTGACGCCCTCGCGGGCCAGGCTCTCCACCACGGACAGCCGCTCCCCCATGCCCACGCCCGACCAGACCGACCACTCCAGGCAGAGGGCGCGGCACCGCGGGTGCCGGCGGCCGAAGTCGGTGGTCAGGCCGGCCAGCCACTCGTTGGCGGTGGCGTAGTGCGCCTCGCCGCGCAGGCCGGCGCGGCCGATGATGCTGCCGAAGGTGACCAGCAGGCGCAGCCGGTGCGGGTCGACCGCGTCGAGCACGGCCCGCAGCCCGCCGACCTTCGGCGCGAAGGTACGCCGTACCGCCGCCATGTCGACGCCGGTCAGCGCGGCCGGCTCGTTGCGGCCGGCGCCGTGCAGCACCGCGGTGACCGGTCCGAGCGCCCCGGTCACCTCGGCCACGGCCCGGCGGACCTGCTCGGCGTCGGTGACGTCGGCGCGGGCGTAGTGGACGGTGACCCCGCTGTCGGCCATCCGGCGCAGGTTGGTCGCCAACTCGTCGTCCTCGGCCGGGTCCGACCGGCCCAGCACGGCCAGCCGCGCCCCGGCGTCGGCGGCCAGCGCGAGCGCGCACTCCGCCGTGATGCCCTTGCCTCCGCCGGTGACCAGCAGCACGTCGTCGGCGCCCAGCGGCTGTTCGGTCCGCCCGGCCCGCACCGGCAGGGCACGCAGGACGGGCACCCGGCGTACGCCGGTCTCGTCGTAGAGGACCTCGGCGTAGTCCGCCGTCGCGGCGACCTCGTCGAGCACCCGGTCGACCATCTCGCCGGCCTGCGGAGCGTCCACGACCGTCACCCGCAGCTGGGGCGCCTCCAGCCGCAGCGTCCGGGCCAACCCGGCCGCTCCGGCCCCGTGCTGCAGCAGGACGAACCGGGTGTCCGGGCCGGCCGCCAGCGCGGCGCGGGCGCCGAGCAGCGCCAGCTCCAGCTGCTCCTCGGCACAGTCGGGCGGCAGGCAGACCAGTACGCCCGAGCCGACCCCACGCTGCTGCAACGCCTGGCGCAGCCGCGCCGCGAGCGGGTGGTCGTCGGGGGCGAACACCTGCCAGCGCCCGTCGCTCTCCTCGGCGCGCACCGCCGGCAGCGCCGCCACGTCCAGGTCGACGCGGAACGCCCTCGCCCAGGGCGCCGCGCCGGTCACCACCGGCGCGGCTCCGGTCTCGCCGGGCCGGGCGGTCGCCGCCAGCTCCTCCAGCGCCTCGGCCAGCTCGCGGACCGTGGCGGTGGCGAAGTTGGTCGGCGTGGCCGAGGCGGCGATCCCGCGCTGCTGGGCCGCCTGGTTGACCACCTGCCCCACGGTGATGGAGCTGAGGTGCAGGTCGTCGAGGAGCCGGCTGTCGTCGTGCACCATCTCGACCGGCAGCTCGGCCCGCTCGGCGGCGAGCCGGCGGAGCAGGTCCAGGCTGGACTCGCCCTCGCGGGCCGGCTCGACCACCCCGGTCGGCCGCGCCTCGGCGGGCCGGGCGGCCTGCCGGACGGTCACCTCGGGGGCCTGTTCGCAGGGGCTGCCGAAGAAGGTGAACGTCTGCCCCACCGCCAGCGGCCGCACCAGCCGGCCGTGGAACAGCCCGCTGTGCACGTCCGGCGCGCCCACGACGTACGCGGCCGCGACCACCCGCAGCAGCCCGCCGAGGGACTCGTCGTCGGTGTCCAGGGCCACCGCGGGAATCTCGGTCGTCGCGGCCGCCAGACCGGTGAGCACGTGCCCGGGCCCGACCTCCACGAACAGGTCGATGTCCTTGGCCGCCACCGTCACCGCCTGCTGGAACAGCACGGCGTCGGTGATCTGGCGGTGCAGCAGCGCCGGGATGTCGGTGTCGGGGCCGAGCACCTCACCGGTCACGGTGGAGACCACCGGGCGGCCGACCGGACCGAAGTCCTCGGCGGCGAGCCGCTCGGCGAAGGCCGCGGCGGCGGGGGCCACCAGCGGCGAGTGGAAGGCGTGCGACACGTTGAGCCGGGTCGCGCCGAGGCCCGCCTGGCGGGCCTCGGCGCAGAACTCCTCCACCGCCTGGACCGGGCCGGCCACCACCGTCTGCTCCGGGCCGTTGTAGCCGGCGACGACCAGTTCGGTGCCGTCGATCATCCGGGTCACCGTCTCGGCCGAGGCGGCGATGCCGGCCATGGTGCCGGAGGCGCTGTGCTCGGCCATGGTGCCGCCGCGTACGCCGGCGACCCGCAGCAGGGTCTCCGCGTCCATGGCACCGGCCCAGTGCAGGGCGGAGAGCTCACCGAGGCTGTGCCCGACCGCCACGGCGGCCTCCAGCCCGAGGTCGGTGAGGGCGGTGAGACCGGCCATCGAGCCGGTGACGATCCGCGGCTGGGCGACTGCGGTGGCCACCATGTCACCCGAGGTGGGCAGGGCCGCCCGCCGGTACACCTCGTCGACCTCCGGGAACCGCCGGCGCAGGGCGCCGCCGCTGGTGCCCCGGCCGGAGCCCTGACCGGGGAAGAGGTAGCCGATCCGGGCGGTGCCGGTGGCGTGGTTGAGGAAGCAGCGCCCGTCCGGGGAGAAGAGCCGCGCCTCCCCGGCGTCCAGCGCGTCGGCGATCCGCTGGAGCTGCCGCTCGGCCTCCTCGGGCGAGGAGACGACCACGGCGGCCCGGTACGGCAGGTCGCGCAGCTCGCCGTGCAGGGTGGCGGCCAAATCGGCGAGCTGCGCGTACGACACGTGCGGCACGAACTCGAGCAGCTTGGCCACCCGCTCGCGCAGGTCCGCCACGGACAGCGCGTCCAGCAGCAGCAGCTCCGCGTCCTGGCGGGACGAGGCGAGGCTGCGGGTCCGGCTGTCCAGGCTGGAACGGCGGCGCGCCTGACGCTTCTCCAGCACCACGTGGGTGTTGATGCCGCCGAAGCCCATCGCCGTGATGCCGGCGCGGACCGGCACGTCGGTGGGCCAGCGCTCCGCCTTCGGCAGCACCCGCAGCGCCGCGTCGTCGCTGGTGAGCAGCTCGTGCGGGTCCGCGCAGCCGATCGCCGGCGGCAGCACCTCGTGGTGCACGGCCATGGCGGCCTTGATCAGCCCGGCGACGCCGGCCGCCGCCTTGGTGTGGCCGATCATGCCCTTGATGGAGCTGATCGCGGCCGGAGCGGCGGCGGAGTCGGCGGCCCGCCGGGCGGTGGACAGCGCCCGCAGCTCGGTGGCGTCGCCGACCGCGGTGCCGGTGCCGTGCCCCTCGAAGAGGCCGACCGTCTCGATGCCGAAGCCGGCCCGCTCGTACGCCCGGCGCAGCGCCAACTGGTAGCCGTTGACCTCCGGGCGGGTGATGCCGCCCTTGCCGTCGGAGGAGATGCCCCAACCGGCGATCGTGGCATAGATCCGGTGCCCGGCCTCCAGCGCCTCCCGCTCGCGCATCAGGACGACCATGCCGCACCCCTCGCCGGGCCAGAACCCGTTGGAGTTGCGGTCGTACACCCGCATCTCGTTGCGGGCGAGCGCGCCGGTCTTGGCGAACCCGACGATCTCGAACGGGTCGATGGACAGGTCCACCCCACCGGCCACGGCGACGTCGACCTCGCCGTCGAGCAGCGTCTTGCAGGCGGTCGCCACGGACAGCAGGGAGGACGAGCAGGCGCCGTCCACGGTGTAGCCGCCGCCCTTGAGGTCGAAGTGGTTGCAGATCCGACCGGCGATGGTGTTGGAGAGGCCGCCGGCGAGGGTGTCCTCGTCGATCTCCGGGAACGGCGACTTGTAGCGGGTCTCGAAGTCGGCGAGGAACTCGGCGAGCTGGTCGTCGTTCCAGTCCTGCTCCTTGAGCGCGGCGGCGACCATCCGCCGGACGTACGGCCAGCGCAGCCGCAGCTGGTTGGCCCGGGAGAACTCACCGGTGAGGCTGTTGCCGACGATGACGCAGGTCCGGTCCCGGGGCAGGCCCTCGGCCATCGGGAAGCCCGCGTCGGCGAGGGCCGTGGCCGCGACGTCCAGCGCCAGCCAGTGGGTCAGGTCGGTCGAACGGAACGTGCTGCCGGCCACCTTGTAGGCGACCCGGTCGAACTCGTAACCCTCGATCACCGCGGCGTTGCGGGCGTAGAACCGGTCCGGGGTGGCCGGGTCGGCGTCCCAGTAGTCGTCCAGCCGCATCCGCACGTCGGGCAGGCGGCGGAACGCCCGACGCCCGGCGATCGCGTTCTCCCACAGTTCCCTCGGTGAGGTGGCGTCCGGGTAGCGACACGCCATACCCACCATGGCGATCCTGCTCATGCCAGCACCTCGCTGCTGCACTGATGATTCGCTCGCTGACGCTCGCTCATGCCAGCACCTCGCTTCGAGTCCCGTTGACGTTCGCCGCGGGCGCGGGCGAGACCGGCGCGTCCCGCAGGGCGGCCGGCGGCGTGTCGGCCCGCTCGCGGGCCTTGTTCACGAAGTGCAGCGACCAGTGGAAGATGCCCCGGCCGAGGCACACCAGCGCGGTGGCGAAGAAGATGCCGTACGCGATCCCCGCGCCGGTGAGGAAGGCGTACACGATCGCCACGCTGGCGCCGAAGAGGAACTGGGGCCAGGGCTTCGACGGGCTGGTGCCCGGGTCGGTGACCATGTAGTTGGTGAAGAGGACGAACGCGGTGCCGGTCATCATCGCCAGCGCGCCGGGGATGGAGGTGTCCAGGATCAGGCCCCGGACGACGGCCTGGAGCGCGAAGACGAGCACCCAGCCGAGGATCAGCCACATCCGCCCGGTGAGCTTTCCGTTGATCATGGTGCCGCCGACGATGATCAGGGCGGGCAGCGCCCAGTCCAGCGGCCCCGAGATGTGCTCGGTGAAGTGGTACGGCGGGGCGATGCTGGCCCACGGGAAGACCAGCAGGATCACGGTGATGCCGAAGTTCGACGGGTTCATGTAGTGCCGCATCCGCCCGCGTACCGGTGCCTGGAGCACCCACTTGGCGCCGATGGCGACGCAGACCCCGAAGATCAGCGCGATGATCTGGTCGTTGACGTAGATCAGCATGTTCATCGCGAGGCTGGTGATGTGGGCCGGGTAGAGGAACTCGACGAGCCCGCGGAAGCCATTGCCGGTGAACCGGGGGCGGCGTCCCTCGGCGCGGGCGCCGATCACCTCAAGCACGATCTCCAGGGAGTAGCCGGTGGCCAGGGCCACGAACGGCCAGACGAAGGGCTGCTCGAATCCCAGCAGGGTGTAGCCGACGATGTTGAACACCGTGATCGAGATGGCGAAGTTGCGCAGAGCCTTGATGACCTTCGGGTCATGACGAGGCGCGCCGATCGTGGTCGCGGCCATCAACGTCACCTTTCCTGAGCCTGGGAGCCGAGCTGGATGTCGTGCCAGCCCGGGGACAACTGAAGCTTCTGTTCGTGGGTCCGGCCGTCCCGGTCGCGCCAGTTCAGCTGCACGCTGACCGGGCCGGAGGCGTCCTTGCCGAGGCCGATGTGGGCCTCGTTGCTGCGCTTGCCGGAGTGCCCGCTGCCGCCGTCCACCCGGGTGATGAAGGTGCGGCCGTCGGAGGTGGTGACGGTCACCTGGGCGCCCACGGCGGGAGATCCGGAGACCGGCCGGCCGGCGCTGGTCTGGCCGGCGTCCGCCGCCGGCTCGTGGGTCAGGCGCAGCCCGAGGAACGCCCCGACGGACGGGCTGTCGTTGTGGTAGAACACCGGCTCGTCCCACTGTCGGGCGACGGCGAAGTCCAACCGGCCGTCGCCGTCGGCGTCGCCGGTGGCGATGCCCCGGGTCGGCACGGGGATCGCCAGGCCGAGCTCCCCGGCCAGGTCGACGTACCGGCCGTCGCGTCCCTTGGCGAAAAAGTGCAGCCGCTGGCTGCCGCCGATGTCGTCACCCGACTTGACGTGCGGCCACCACAGCGGGTTGTCCAGCAGGTCGTCGTTGGCCGTGGCCAGCTCCTGCAGCTGCGGCCAGCGGTTGACGTCGCCCTTGACGAAGCCGGTCGCCTGCGCCACCACGAGCTGTCCGCTGTTGTTGAAGTCGGCCATCTTGACGTCCCAGCCCCAGCCGGACCAGGCCAGCCCGAGCGGCGCGCTGCGGTCGTCGAACGGGGCTCGACCGGCGGTCAACTGCCGGCGCAGGTCCTCCCGGTCCTTGGCCGAGCCGATGAACGCGAAGTGGCTCTCCTCGATGCCGAACGAGGTGGTGATGTTGCTGACGAACAGGTCGTACAGTCCGTCGCCGTCGAGGTCGCCGTAGTCGATGCCCATGCCCTTGAACGAGTCGAGCCCGACCCGCTTGGACTTGGGCACCACCGCGCTGCTGCGGGCGCTCTGGACCAGCTCGAAGGCGATCTTGCCGGGGACCGAGCGGTTGTGCAGGAGCCGGTCCGGGCCGAAGTCGTGCGCGAGGTACAGCTCCGGCAGCAGGTCGCCGTCGAGGTCGTTGGCCCCGGCGGCCAGCGCCCAGCCCTTCGACACGTCCCGGGGCAGGACGTTGTCGACCTTCTGGAAGGTGGCGGTCGGCCGCGGCCCGGCGGTCGCGCCGGTCCAGCGGAAGAAGTAGTCCTCGCCGCCGTTGAGGCCGTTGGACATGGAGTGATTCATCTCGACGCCGCCGAAGACGGTGTCGTCGAGCACCGGGCCGTGCGGGAAGTAGTTGGCGACGAAGATGTCCACGTGGCCGTCACCGTCGAAGTCGTCGACGGCGACCGCGTTGGTGTTCCACTGCGGCTCGGTGTATTCGGTGGTCGACCCGGGCACCAGCTCGGTCGGCTGGTAGGCGTCCATCGACAGCGCCCGGGCGTCGGAGCGGGCGAGGTAGAGGATCGGCGTCCGGCCCCAGAAGTAGACGAGGAGGTCCATCCGGCCGTCCTCGTTGAAGTCGCCCGGGACGCAGCCCATCGGCGCCATCGCCTTCTTCATCGGCAGCGGCTCCGGCCGCAACGCGAACGGGGCGTAGCGGTCGCTGCGGGCGCCCGGCGTCGGGGTGACCGTCACCTGATCGGTACGCGGGTCGGTCACGCACAGGTCGTTGGCCAGCCCGTCGCCGTCCAGGTCGTTCATGGCGATGGCCGAGCCGACCGAGGAGATCCAGGCGTCGATGTTGCGGTACCGTTGGTTGACCTTCCGGATGCTCTGCTGGGGGAACCCGCCCGGCAGTGCGATGGCCGTGGGGGTGAAGGCGAAGCCGTCCGCCAGCTGCTCCCGCTCCGCCGCGGAGGCGCTGGGCAGGCGGGACGCGAAGAACAGGCTCACCACGAGGATGAGGGCGACGACCCCGGCGAGGTGCCGACGAAGCCAGCCGACTGTCATGGACATGTGTCAGTTCCTCCCGATGGCCACGAGGTCGTTGGCGACACGCTGTCGCCAGAGTTCGTACGCCGGTAGCTGGTCGCCGTCCGGTTCCTCCGGGCGGCGCTGGTCGGTCAGCGCGGACGCTTCCGCGGGCGTCATGCCGCACAGGACGGCGGTGCCGGTGGTCACGTGGGGCACGACCAGGCCGGCCCGGACCCGCGCGGCGGCCGCGAAGGCGCTGCCCTGGGCCACCTGCGGGCGGTAGCGGCCGGCGCGGCGCAGGAAGGACCGCAGCTCGTCCTCGTCGGCCCCGCCGGCGTAGGTGGCAGCCAGGCCGGCACCGCTCCACAGATCCGCCCGCCGGTGCTCGGGGAAGCCGTCGATGGTGTCGGCCACCCGGTCCGCCGCGGTGCCGCAGACGAACCACAGGGCCCGGCCGATGCCCTGGTCGACGGCCCGGTTCACGTAGGACCGGGGCCCGCCGGCGGGCCACGGGAACGCGGGTTCCTGGTAGTGAGCCCGGACGTACCGGTCGGTCTTGAAGTACGCCTGGTGGAATCCGTAGCCGTCGAGAGCCAGCCAGCGCAGTAGCGGGTCCGGCATCGCCAGCCGGCCGAACCGGAAGCGCGGGACCCGTGCCATGGCCCAGCCGATCCCGACGTAGGCCATGTAGACGTGTTTGTCGGCGGCGCCGGCGAGGAAGCGCGACACGTTTGTCGACCCGCCGAAGGGCAGGGCGTCGAGAACGGCGAAGCCCATCGTCGCGCCCTCGTAGGCGAACCCCCGAAAACGATTGGGAATACCTTCCAGCCGACGGACGGCGTCGTCGTGCCTTGCCGCCTCGACAGCGAATGCGTAACCGGCGAGAAAGGTTTGACCGATGGTTTCCAGCAATTCCCGGGAAGCCGGGTTCTTCACGTGGAATCCACGCACGTCAAGCCTGGTCTCGGAGACGTTCGGCGTGAGAATTCGGCGCCGGAGCGCGCGCGTGTGACTGGTCAAAGCGCCCCCAGGGGATATCACCAACGGTCATTCCGACAGGTCTGAATGGATTTTGCCAGCCACCCGACGGGACTTCTTCTTCTAAGATGCGAAGGGCCGCCAGCAGCACGAATCAACAATTTTGCGGGTAGCTTGATCGCAATTTCACGACCAATCGACGCGACGTCTGAGTCAGCGCACCGGCCCGGCCGACCGCAGGTCCCGGCAGCGCTGCCGGATCCGCTGCCGCCACGTCTCGTACGGTGGCACGTCGCCGCTGCCGCGCAGGTCGTCCGCCACGTCGTCGGCGAGGACCGCCGCGTCCCGTACCGACATGCCGGCCAGCACTTCGGTGGCGGCCTCCGAGTGCCCGGGGACGGTGCCGCTGAACGCCCGGGCCTTCGCGGCGAAGACCGCGCCCAGGGCGAGCTCGGGCCACTCTTCCCCGGCCGCCTCGCGGAGCCGGACCAGCTCCTCCCGACCGCAGCCGCCGGCGAAGACGGCGGCGAGCCCCACCCCGCTCCACAGATCCGGGCGGCGGTCGACGGCGAAGCGACGCACCGCGGCGTCCACGTCCGCCGGCCGGGCGGAGTGGACGAACCAGAGCGCCCGGCCGATGCCCTGGTCGACCGCACGCGGGAAGTAGCCGGCGAACCCCTGCCAGGGATAGGACTTCGGGCGCTCCTGTGTGTCCACGATCCGCCCGGTGTCGAAGTACGCCCGGTCGAAGCCGTACCCGTCCACCGCCAGCCAGCTCATCGTCGGGTGGTACGGCATGCCGGGCAGGTCCGGCAGGACGGTCCGCCACAGCGGGCGCGGCAGCCGGGCCATCGCGAAGCCGATGCCGATGTAGGCGAGGAAGATGTGCGGCCGCCCCGGGCCGAGCAGCAGTTCCCGGGTACGCGTGCCGCGCCCACCGCGCATCGCGTCCAGGACGGTGTAGGCCATCGTGGCCCCCTCGTAGGCGAAGCCCCGCATGGCCGGCTCGACCAGCTCCAACCGGCGCTCCAGCTCCCACTGGTCACGCGCGTCGATCCCCCACTCGAAGCCGCAGACGACGGACTGTGGCACGGCCTCCAGCCAGTGGGTGGCGGCGAGGTGCGGGCCGGGGAAGCCCCGGCGGGCGAAGCCCACCTCCGCCAGCGACGGCGCCAGCACGAGGCGGCGCAGGGCACCCAGAACGGTCGACATGGTTCCTCCAGCGGGTGTGGGTCGTCTGGGGCGGGTGCCTCAGAAGCTCGGGGCGGCAGGGCGCGGCGGAGGGTTCGGTGGTGGCCTGCCGGGAGCGGTCGCACCGGGCCGTTCAGCCCCCGGCGGGCCCCGACTGGGCCGGCACGTAGCGGGCACCGATCCGGCGGGCGACGGCGTAGCTGGCCCAGGCCGCCGCCTCGACCAGGCGCCGGTCATCGGGGTCGTGGCGCCGGAAGTCCTCCACCACGCTCTCGTCCACCTGATGGGAGGCGAGAGCGGTGAGCAGGGCCAGCCGCGCGGCGGCCCGCTCCGCCGCGGGCAGCCGGGCGACCAGGTCCTCGCACCACTGCCGGCTCAGCCCGGTCTCCTCGCCCCGCCAGTCCGCCAGCCGGGTGTGCACCAGCGCCCGGACCTCGGGCGACAGCGCCCGCTCACCGGCCGCCTCCAGCGCCGCGTACGCCCGGGAAACCGCCTCGGCCACCACGTGGTTCCCGGCGGCCCAGCCGGCGTCCACCGGCAGCGCGGCGGCCGGCAGCAGCGACAGCGACCGGCCCGGCGGGAACGCGCCGCGCAGGGTGGGGCTGAGCAGGTGACTGATGCCCTGCTTGGCCCGCCGGCGGGCGGCCGGCGACAGTCGCGGCGGCAGCAGGAAGCTGGCGAGGAAGACGTTGACCATCCGGGTCAGGTAGTGGAAGGCGACCATCACCCCCACCAGCTCGGGACGCTCGGCCTCGGTGAACACGGCTCCCGACGGCATCGGCGCATCCAGCAGGTGCGCCTCGCGAGCCCAGCCGGCCAGCCGCCGGAGGCGCTCGTCGCGCACGTCGTCGAGCCGGTCGGTGGCGATCGCCTCCGCGTCGTCGGGGCCGGCCAGGCCGTACATGTTGGTGCTGTGCATGTCCAGGCAGTACGGGCAGATGTTCGCCACCGACACGGCGGAGGCCACGGCCTCCTTCGCCGACCGGTCCACCGCGCCGCCGGTGGTCAGCGGCTCCCGCATCAGCATCCAGTACGCCGCGGTGGCCGGGGGCGACGGCGAGTGCAGCAGCACCGGTGGGACCACCAGGCGCATCTCCCCCGCCACCTGGTCGTACACCTCGGCGACGATGCCCTTGGCGGACTCCCGCGGGACCGGCTTGACGTACTTGACCTGACGCTGGACGACCGATGAAACGACCCGGCTGGCGAGCACTCCGCCTCCATGGTTGTGCTGACGTGGGCCGGGACCGGAGTCCGACTCGTCCCGGCCCTGGCGGGACGGTGTCCCGGCCGGGTCGGAGCGGAGGTCCGGTCCCCTCCGGCAGGCCGGTCGTGGTCGGCTCCCTCGAGCCCCCGACCGGCGGCCACCGCCCCGGAACGGCGGGACTGGTGCCAGAATGACCGACCGCACGGAGGTGGCAGAACTCCGAGAGTGCGAACCTGAGCCGCCGCGGCGGGCCGGCGTCGCGACCCGTGCCGACCCGGCACGCCGGCTCACCGCTCGGCGGGCTGGCCCGGGGTCCCACTCCCGGTGGCCGGGCCGGTGCCGGCCCACATCCAGGCGCCGATCCGGCGGGCCGCGGTGAGGCTGGCCCAGGAGGTCGCCGCGATCAGCCCCCGGTCGTCCAGGCCGGCCCCTCGCGCGTCGTCGATCACCGACGCGTCCACCTGATAGGAGGCGAGGGCCGCGAGCAGAGCCAACCGCGCGACCGGCCGCTGCGCCGCCGGCAGGTCGGCGACGGCCGCCCGGGTCCAGGACCGGCTCGGGCCGAGCGGCCGACCGTCCCACCGGCTCACCTCGGCCACCACCCGGTCCCGCACCTGCGGGGCGAGCGCCCGGGCACCGGCGGCCTCGATGGCCGCCCCGGCACGGGCGAAGGCGTCCGCCACGGGCGCGGAACCCCGCGCCCAGCCGAGATCCGGCGGGAGGGCGGCCGCCGGCAGCTGGCCCCGCGCGGCACCGGCGGCGCGGGCCGTCCGGCCGGTGTGCCGCATCACCGTACGCAGCAGCCGGCGCAACGCCGACCGCACGGCGACCGGCGCCGCCGTCGGCAGCGGTGAGTCGTCCAGGAAGATGTTCACCATGCGGTTGATGTAGTGGAAGGTCACCGCGACGCCGATCACCTCCGGCGCCTGCGCCGGCCCGAACGGGGGCGCGGGGCGGTCGGACGACTCACGGGCCCCGCTGTGCCGGGCCCAGGTCGCCATCCGGCGCATTTCGGGGTCGGTGACGAGGTCGACCCGGTCCCGCGCGACTGCCGTGGCGTCCGGGCCGCCGGCCAGGGCGTCCAGGGTCGTGCCGTGCACCTCCACGCAGTACGGACACCGGTTGGCGACGGAGACGGCTGCCGCCACCGCCTCCTTGACCCCCCGGTCCACCCGTCCGGTGGCGACCAGGGTCTCGCGCAGCATCGCCCAGCAGGCCGCGAGCGCGTCCGGCTCGGGCGAGTGCAGCACCACCGGCGGTGCGAGTACGCCGAAGTCCCGCTCGACCTGGTCGTAGAGCGCGGCCACCGGTGGCGGGGCCGCCGCCGGTGCCACCGGTGTCACGTACCGGATCTCCACTATCGACCGGCGCACGGCCGTCCTGAGCAGCCAGCCTCGCACAGTCCACTCCCTCGTCCCGGACGGCGCCGCCCGGCGGTCCGTCATCATCGGTCGATGTCGACGCGGTCACTAAGATGACCGGATGTACAACCGGATCTACGCCGACCAGACCTGTTCGATCGCCCGTTCTCTCGACGTGGTCGGCGAGCGGTGGAGCCTGCTGATCGTCCGCGAGGCGCTGGTCGGCGCGACCCGCTTCGACGTGTTCCTGCGCAACCTCGGAATCGCCCGCAACGTGCTGGCCGACCGGCTCGGCACCCTGGTGGACGGGGGCGTGCTGCAGCGGGTGCCCTACCAGGAACGCCCGCTGCGGCACGAGTACCACCTCACCGACCGTGGCCGGGAGCTGGTGCCCGTGATCCTGGCCCTGATGCAGTGGGGGGACCGGCATTTCGCCGGCCCGGCCGGCGCGCCCCGGATCGCCGAACACGACGGCTGCGGGGGCGCGGCCCAGGCCGTGATGCACTGCGTCGAGTGCGACCGGCCGCTCACCCCCGCGGAGGTGACCACCCGTCCCAACCCGGATCATGTCCCGCCCCGGTGACGCCGGTCCGCCGCGGCGGCCCGGGCGACGGCGCGCCACCCGCTCAGTTCGCGGTGTGGCCGGCCACCAGGGGCAGGACCCCGCGCCGACCCGCCGTGCCGCCGTCCGGCGACGGAGCGCCGTAGCGGACCTGCACACCCCGCTCCTGGGCCGCCCGCACGATGGCCGGCACCGCGCGTTCGGCGAGCGCCGCGATGGTCATGGCCGGATTGACGGTGAGGGCGCCCGGTACGGCGGATCCGTCGGTCACGAAGATGCCGGGGTGGTCGCGCAGCTCGTGCCGGTCGTCCAGGGCGGAGGTGGCCGGGTCGTCCCCGATCCGGCAGGAGGCCAGCGGGTGCACGGTGTAGGCGCCCACCACCTCGTTGGTCCACGGCATCACCCGGGACAGCCCGTCGCGTTCGAGGATGTCCCGCACCGCCGCGTCCGACTCGGCCCAGCCGCGCAGCGTGTTGGGCGTCGGCCGGTAGCGCAGCGCCCCCCGGCCGAGCATCTGCTGGGACAGCCGCTGCGAGTTGCCGGACTCCGGGGGCGGCCCGAACACCCCCTCGTTGTCGTCCTCGCTCATCGTGAAGATGGTCAGCCAGGACCGCCAGCGGCGGAGCAGTTCCTTCTTCTCCGCGCCGAACCAGGTGGGGCCAACGGCGTCCGGCACCTGGGCGAGGATGGTGCCGAAGCCCGGCGGGAAGTACAGCTGCTCCAGCGAGAAGCGGGTGTACTCGGCCAGTGACCCGTCCAACTTGTCCCAGCTGGCCACGCACGGCCCCTTGCCGATCTGGTAGCCCTCGTACGGCACGCCGTCGGCCCGGGACAGGCCGAGCACGTCGCGCACCCGGTCCTCGTCGAAGACGGCCGTGTTGAGCCGTTCCCCGTTGCCGGAGAAGTACCGACCGACGGCCGACGGCATCGGCCCGAGGTGCGGCTCGGAACGTTGCAGGATCACCGGCGTGGCGCCCGCACCGGCGGCGAGCACGACGACCCGGGCGTCGATCGCCCCGGCGCCCACCTCGACCCGGTAGTCGACCTCGTCCAGGACGCGGTAGTGCACCCGGTAGCCGCCGTCGTCGGTGCGGGCCAGGTACTGCACCTCGTGCATCGGCCTGATCTGCGCGCCGTGGGCCAGGGCGGCCGGGAGGTAGTTCAGCAGCAGGGACCGCTTCGCGTCGAAGCGGCACCCGGACATCATCCAGTTGCAGTTGGTGCAGCGCTCCCGGTCGATGGCGACCGGGACCGGGTTGGCGGTCCGACCGGCATGGGCGCAGGCCGCGCCGAACAGCCCGCCGGAGTACGGCACGTCCGTCCAGGTCTGCTGGCTGACCGGCAACGCCTCGGCGACCCGGTCGTACCAGGGGTCAAGGGTGTCCCGGGAGATGGCGGCGGGCCACATGCGACGGCCGATGCTGCCCTGCCGGTCGAAGACGAAGCGGGGCGCGCGGGGCATGGCGGCGAAGTAGACGACGCTGCCGCCGCCGACGCAGTTGCCGCTGAGCACGCTCATCCCGTCGCCGATGACGAAGTCGAACACCCGGGTCGAGGACGAGCCGAACTTGAAGTCCTGGTCGAACTCCTCGCCCTGCAGCCACGGGCCCCGTTCCAGCACGACCACCCGGGCGCCGCCGGCGGCCAGGTGGTACGCGGTGATCGCGCCGCCGAAGCCGCTGCCGATCACGAGGACGTCGGTCTTCTCGGTAACCGTCATGCCGGGCTCCCTGAGGGGGTCGTGTCGGGGTGCGGACGGGCGAGCACCCGGCCGTAGGAGTACTCCGGGAACCGCCAGATCCCGTCCCGGTCGGGTGGGTAGTAGCCGAGGGTGGCCAGACCGGGGTGGCCGGCGGCGAGCGCGTCGGTGGTGTGCAGGTGCGCGGCGGCGTCGAAGGCGATCGTGCTGAACATGGCCAGGCTCACCCAGGCCTCCCGCTCGGGGTGGTCCGCGCCGGTCAGCTCCTGCACCAACGCCACCCGGTCGGGGTAGGCGAGCGCCACGAACGGCGGTACGTCCGCTTCGGGCGTCAGCCGGTGCTCCTCGGCGTACCGGCGGGCGTGGCCATTGAGCGCCTCGGCGAGGCCGTCCAGGGCCGGGGCCATCCCGCCTTCCGGAGTGCGCAGCACGTCCACCGCGCCCGACGCGACCGCGCCGCCGCCGGCGGAAACCCCGGCGACGCTGCGATCGTCGGGCGAGCGCTTCTCGCCGGGCAGGATCGTGTCGGCGAACGCCTCCAACGTCATCGTCACTGCCGGGTCGGCATCAGGGGTAGTCGGTTGCACTGGCGTGTCTCCTGTCGTCGGTGAGGAGCACTGGTCGGGAGCCGGCACCGGGTCCGGCGGCAGCGGACGCCGCCCGGCTGCGAGACCCGTCCCGTGGGAGTGCCGGCGGCACGCCGGCCCGGTCCGCCGCGCGCCGGGACGGACCGACAACGGCCGCCCGGTCCCGGCCAGCCGGGGCTCCGCATCGGCCGGGTGGCGCTGGCCCGGTACGGGCGGTCCTATCGTCCGAATCGCCGTCCAGACGCCGCATCTTCCCAGTTGCTAACCAGAACCGAGCAGTTCAAAGCGGTGTGAGGCAGCTCAGCCGGCGCTCCGCCGAACTGCGCAACATCGAAGAGCATGGCGGTCCCGGACGCCGTTAGCGTGGCTGGTGCAGCCCAGTCACACGGATGGAGACAGTCATGCGCGTCCATGAGGCAGAGCGCGGCCGAGGCCTCGTCGCCCGGATCAACGGCCGGTACCACCAGACGGCGCTCCGGCTCTACCTGCTCGTCGTCGTGGCGCACTGGGCCGAGCACCTGGTGCAGGCCTACCAGATCTGGGTGCTGGGCAAACCCCGGCCGGCGGCCCGCGGTGTGCTCGGCCAGTTCTACCCCTGGCTGGTCACCTCGGAGTGGCTCCACTACGGCTACGCCCTGCTCATGCTCGTGGGCCTGTTCCTGCTGCGACCGGGCTTCGTGGGGCGGGCCCGCACCTGGTGGACGGTCTCGCTCGCCCTGCAGTTCTGGCACCACATCGAGCACGCCCTGCTGTTCATCCAGGCACAGACCGGCGCCTACCTCTTCGGCGCGAAGGTGCCGACCAGCATCCTGCAGCTGGTCCTGCCGAGGGTGGAGCTGCACCTGTTCTACAACTCGGTGGTCTTCGTCCCGATGGTGGTCGCGATGTACCTGCACCTGCGGCCCAGCCCGGCCGAGAGCGCGGCCATGTCCTGCGCGTGCGCGGCGAGCCACCGCCCGTACCGCGAGCCGATGCCGTCCTCGCCGATGCCCGCCTGAGATGGCCGGCCGTCACCTGATCCGGGCAGTGGTTCCGGCCGTGCTCACCGTCGCGCTCGCCGTGCCGGCCGCGCCTGCGGCGGCGTCGGGCGGGGACGACGCCACGGCCAGCGTACCGGCCGACGGGGCCGCCCTGCCCGCCGCGCCGACGCAGGTGGAGCTGACCTTCTCCCGGCCCCCCGTCGCGGCCCGCTCGCACCTGGCCGTCGTCACCGAGGACGGCCGGCGGGTGAACCCGTCCGACACGCCGACCGTCGCCGGGCGCCGGCTCGTCCAGGCCGTCTCGATCCAGCGGCCCGGTGTCTTCACCATCGCGTACCACGTGGAGTTCGCCGACGGCGGCGAGGCGCAGGGCAGCCGGCGCTTCAGCGTCGGCACCGGAGCACCACCCCCGGCCGCACCGGTGCCGGCGGAGGCGGCGGCGGCGGTGTCGGAACACCAGCACGGCGTCGACCCGGTCAGCGCGGTGCTGCTGGTGGTCGACGGCCTGGTGGTCCTGGGCGCAGTGACGATGCTGCTGCGGACCCGCCGGCCACGGCACGCCGGACCGGACCCGTCCGCCCTGCCCGGGCCGTCCGCCACCCATCCCGGACCCGGCATCCGGCCGGTTCCCTGACCAGCGCCCGACCGATCGAGAGGAAGACCCGTGACCGCACAACCCGATGTGTACGCCCAGCTGACGGCCGAGGGCCAGGACGTGGACAGGTTGGTGGCCGACCTGGACGCCGCCGGGTGGGAGCGCCCGACGCCGGCGCCCGGCTGGACCATCGCCCACCAGATCGCCCACCTGGCGGCCACCTTCCGGATGGCCGAGCTGGCGGTCAGCGACCCGGACGCCTTCACCCGGCTCACCTCCGGGCTCAGCGCCGACTTCAACGCGAACGTCCAGCACGCCCTGGCCGGCTACCTGGCCGAGCCGCCGGAGGTGCTGCTCAAGCGCTGGCGGGCCGAGCGGGCGGCGGTGGACGACGCGCTGACCGCGACGCCGCCCGGGCAGCTGGTGCCGTGGCTGGTCCGCCCGCTGCCGGCGGCGGTCCTCGCCGCGGCCGGCATGATGGAACTCTTCGCCCATGGTCAGGACATCGCCGACGGGCTGGGCGTGCGCCGGCAGTACGGCGACCGGATCCGGTATCTGGTCGAGTTCGTGGTCCGGACCTGGGACTTCGGCTACCAGTCCCGCGGCGTGGCCGTACCCGACGTGCAGCTGCGGTTCGAGGTGACCGGGCCCTCGGGGGCATCCTGGACGTTCGGTCCGGCCGAGTCCGGCGAGCGGATCAGCGGGCCGGCCGTCGACCTCTGCCTCCTGGCGACCCGTCGTCGCCACCGGGATGACCTGGCGCTCACCGCGACCGGCGCCGAGGCGGACCGCTGGCTCGACATCGCCCAGGCCTATCGTGGCCCCGCCGGCGCCGGGCGGCAGCCGGGACAGTTCGCCGGCGCGACGGCCTAGGCAGGGCCGGTCACCAGCCGGCGAACCGACCGCGCGGCCGTCGTCGACGGCGGCCGCGCCCGAGCGGAGGTACCCAGATGCGGCCGGGACAGCGGATCCGACACCGGGCCGGGCCGCCCGCAGTCGTCCGGGCGGTGCGCGGTGCGGTCCAGGTGGAGCGGGACGACCCCGAGGTCGTCGACACGCAGACGCAGTTGCTCCTCACCGAGGTGATGCGCCGCAACGGCCTGACCGCCGCCGATGTCATCAGCATCCTGTTCACCGCGACACCCGACCTGGTGAGCTGCTTCCCCGCGGTGGCCGCCCGCCGGCTCGGACTCACCGACGTGCCGCTGCTGTGCGCCACCGAGATCGCCGTGCCCGGCGCCCTGCCGCGGGTGGTTCGGTTGCTGGCACACGTCGTCACCGCCCGGCCGGCGTCGACCCTGTCGCACGTCTATCTGAACGGCGCCGCCCGGCTGCGCCCCGACCTGTCCCCCGCCGAGGAGGTCCGCTCCGACCCGAACCGGCCCGGCGGCCCCGTCGCCGGCGGGTAGGGGTGACCCGGCGGCGCGCCTCGTCATCGGGCCCACCCTGTGCGACGTTGTACGGATGCAGACTCATCCGTCCGGCCCGGAGGCCGCGTCGTACGCGCTGCGGCCCGTCGGCCGGGTCGAGTCCCCGCTGACCGATCCGGCGCTGGCGCCGAAGCAGGGCGACGAGGGAGCGCCGGAGGCGTGGCTGGTCTTCGACGAGACGTACGCCCCGGCGCTGCGCGGCCTGGGGCCCGGTGCGGACCTGCTGGTGCTGACCTGGCTGGACCGGGCGCAGCGGGACGTGCTCGTGGTGCACCCACGGGACGACCGGTCCCGGCCGGAGACCGGGGTGTTCGGCACCCGCTCGCCGCACCGCCCGAACCCGATCGGACTGCACCGGGTACGGGTGCGCGAGGTGGCCGGCCTGCGGGTGCGGGTGGCCGACCTCGAAGCGGTGGACGGCACCCCGGTACTCGACCTCAAGCCGGTGCTGGACGGCGAGCGCTGAGCCCGACCGGGTCGGCGACCCGGCCGGGCGGTGGTTCAGTGACCCCGAGCGATCCACTCGGCGACGTGCGGTGCCTCGGCGCCGATGGTGGTGTCGTCGCCGTGTCCGGTGTGGACCACGGTTTCCGGCGGCAGTGTGAGCAGCCGGGTCCGGATCGAATCGATGATGGTGCCGAAGTCGCTGTAGGAGCGGCCGGTGGCGCCGGGCCCGCCCGCGAAGAGGGTGTCGCCGGTGAAGACGGCGCCGAGGTCGGGGGCGTGCAGGCTGCACGCGCCCGGGCTGTGCCCGGGGGTGTGCAGCACCCGCAGCGTGCTGCCGCCGACCGCCACCGTCTGGCCGTCGGTCAGCTCCCCGTCGGGTGGCGTGTCCGGGTGGACCTGGTCCCAGAGCACCCGGTCGGCGGGGTGCAGCAGCACCGGAGCGCCGGTGACCCGGGCCAGTTCGGGCGCGACCCGGACATGGTCGTCGTGGGCGTGGGTGGCCAGGATGGCGACCACCCGGCGGTCGCCGACGACCTTGCGGATGGCGGCCACGTCGTGCGGGGCGTCGACGACGACGCACTCGGCGTCGTCGCCGATCACCCAGACGTTGTTGTCGACGTCGAAGGTCTGCCCATCGAGGGAGAACGTGCCGGAGGTGACGGTGTGGTCGACGCGGGCGGTCACGGGAACACCACCACCGAGCGGAGCACGTCGCCGTGGTGCATCCGGGTGAACGCCTCCTCGACCTGGTCGAGGGCGATCTCCTCGGTGACGAACGCGTCCAGGTCGAGGCGGCCTTGCCGGTACAGCTCGGTGAGCATCGGGAAGTCCCGGCTGGGCAGGCAGTCGCCGTACCAGCTGGACTTGAGTGCCCCGCCGCGGCCGAAGACATCCAGCAGCGGCAGCTCGATCTTCATCTCCGGGGTGGGTACGCCCACCAGCACGACCGTGCCGGCCAGGTCCCGGGCGTAGAAGGCCTGCTTCCAGGTCTCCGGGCGGCCCACCGCGTCGATGACCACGTCGGCGCCGAACCCGCCGGTGGCGGCGCGGATCGCCTCGACCGGGTCGTCCTCCGAGGCGTTGACCGTGTGGGTGGCGCCGAACCTGCGGGCCCAGTCGAGCTTGCGGGAGTCGGTGTCCACCGCGATGATCGTGGTCGCCCCGGCCAGGGCCGCCCCGGCGACCGCCGCATCGCCGACGCCGCCGCAGCCGATCACCGCGACCGAGTCGCCGCGGGTCACCTGACCGGTGTTCATCGCCGCGCCGAGGCCGGCCATCACGCCGCAGCCGAGCAGACCGACGGCGGCGGGTCGGGCGGCCGGGTCGACCTTGGTGCACTGCCCGGCGTGGACCAGGGTCTTCTCGGCGAACGCGCCGATGCCGAGGGCGGGGGCGAGCTCGGTGCCGTCGGTGAGAGTCATCTTCTGGGCGGCGTTGTGGGTGTTGAAGCAGTACCAGGGACGGCCCCGGCGGCAGGCCCGGCACACCCCGCAGACCGCCCGCCAGTTGAGCACCACGAAGTCGCCGGGGGCCACCCCGGTGACCCCCGCCCCCACCTGCTCGACCACACCGGCGGCCTCGTGCCCGAGCAGGAACGGGTATTCGTCGGTGATGCCGCCCTCGCGGTAGTGCAGGTCGGTGTGGCACACCCCGCACGACTGGACGCGGACCACCGCCTCGCCCGGCCCCGGGTCGGGCACCACGATGGTGGTGACCTCCACCGGCGCGCCCTTGCGCCGCGACACGACTCCCCGGACTTCCTGGCTCACGGGCCCCTCCTGCGGTCGGTTTGCGATCACGTCCCTGGAGCGAACCTACCGCCCGATCACATCACCGGCTTGCCGCTGTGGGGCGGGTTATCCCGCGCGTCGCGGGGTACGCGGGGGCCCGGGCTTCTCCGGCACTGACGGGAGTGATCATGAAGCTGACGCATGCGCCGCTGCGGGTCGCCATCGGCGCGTTCATCCTGAATTCCGGGCTCAGCAAGCGGAGCCTGGAGGGCGAGGCCGCTGCGGGCTTGCACGGCATGGCGGTCGGCGCGATCCCGCAGCTGCAGCAGTTCGCGCCGGACCAGTTCGCCAAGCTGCTGTCCCGGGCCGAGCTGGCCCTGGGCGCCGCGCTGCTCGTCCCGTTCGTGCCGTCGTTGCTGGCGGGTGCGGGGCTGACCGCGTTCGGCGCCGGCCTGGTGCAGCTCTATCTGAAGACGCCGGGCATGCGGGAGCAGAACAGCCTGCGACCGACCCAGGCGGGGATCGGCCTGGCCAAGGACGTCTGGCTGGTCGGCGCCGGGCTGACCCTGGTGCTGGACGCGCTGACCCACCGCCGCAAGCACCTCTGAGGCACTCCGCGCGCTCGACGGTACTCGCGGGGCGGGACCCGCGCCGAGGGCGTATCCGGCTCGGCCGGCGGTCAGGCGCCGGCCGGCGCGGGCACCGGGGCGGCGGTGCGCTCGGCCGCCTGCCGACGGCGGGTGGCGTTGCGGTAGCGCAGCACCTGCACCGCGCCGAGGCCCCACAGCAGGTACTGCACCGCGAACGCCCAACGGAACGCGTCCAGCGGCGGGGTGTCGCGGCCGGCCGGGTTGGCCAGGTCCAGCACCACGCCAACGGCCAGGATCAGCAGGATCGAGGCGACGAACCCGCCGACGTTGACGATCCCGGTGGCGCTGCCGATCCGGTGCATCGGGTTGAAGGTGCGCGCGTAGTCGAAGCCGATCATCGAGCCGGGACCGTTCACCGCCAGGACGACGACGAGGGCCACCAGCAGCCAGTGCGGCGCGCGTCCCGGCCAGGCCAGCACGACCGCCCACACGGCGGCGGTGGCCGCGGTGATGGCGAAGACCACCACCGACCGGTGGAACGGGTGCCGGGCGCACAGGTGCGCGATCACCGGCCCGCAGATCAGGGTCACCACGGTCATCAGGGTGAGCAGGGACGCCGCCGCGGTGGGCGTGAAGCCCTGGCCCTGGACCAGGAACGGGTAGCCCCAGAGCAGCGCGAAGACCGAGCCGGAGAACTGGGTGACGAAGTGGGCCCACAGGCCGAGGCGGGTGCCCGGCTGGGCCCACGAGTCAACGAGCTGCCTGCGGATTGTGGCCAGGTCGGCGGCGACGGCGGCGGGGTGCGCGGCGTGCGGGGTGTCCCGGACCGCGACGAGGACCAGCAGCAGCACGGTCGCGCCGAGCGCCGCCGAGGTGAGGAACGCGGGCGTCCAGCCGACGTGGTGCAGCAGCGCCACCAGGGGTACGGCGCCGAGCACCGCGCCGAGCTGCCCGACGGTGCCGGTGAGCTGCACCAGCAGCGGGTTGCGCCGCCCGGGGAACCAGAACGCCACGATCCGCAGCACGCTGATAAAGGTCATCGCGTCGCCGAGCCCGACCAGCACCCGGGCGGCGACGGCGAGCCGGACGTCGGTGGCGAGGGCGAAGCAGAGCTGGCCGGCGGCCATGAGCGCGCCGCCGGCCAGCAGCAGCCGGCGGGAGCCGAACCGGTCGAGGAGCACCCCGACCGGGACCTGCATGGCCGCGTACACGGCGAGCTGGGCGACGGAGAAGGTCG
Source organism: Micromonospora sp. NPDC047738 (assembly GCF_040642675.1). Taxonomy (NCBI): domain Bacteria; kingdom Bacillati; phylum Actinomycetota; class Actinomycetes; order Micromonosporales; family Micromonosporaceae; genus Micromonospora; species Micromonospora sp. NPDC047738. The sequence continues at coordinate 17,637 of NZ_JBEYSO010000034.1, read as the reverse complement.
CCAGGGCGGCGGCGTTGATGTGGAAGCGGTCCGCCGCGTCCACCCCGGTGACGCCGAGCGAGCTGCGGTGGAAGACGGCGGTCACGTACGCGGTGACGGCGACCGCGTAGACCAGGGTGGCGGAGCGGCGTGGGGCGACCGTAGGGGCGGCGGCGCTCACCGCAGTGTCCGCAGCACGGTCGCGGCGTTGTCGACGTGCGCGCCGACGGCGTCGAGCCAGGCCTGGATGTCGTCGCCGTCGAGCGCGGCGAGCTGGCCGGCGTGCTCGGCGAGCACCACCTCGGCCCAGCCCGGCGAGAGGCGGAAGCTGGCCTCGCCCATCCGGAGCTGCCGGTCGCGCAGCCGCTGGTACAGCTCGGCGAGGATCTCGTTGCCGGCCGCCTCCACCACGGTGGCGTGGAAGGCCCGGTCGGCGGCCATCAGGGCGGTGACGTCGCCGGCGGCGTGCGCCTGCCGCATCTCGTCGAGCCAGCGGGCCAGGTCGGCCCTGATCTCGGCGCGGCGGGGCCAGACCCGCTCGGCGGCGTGCAGCTCGACCAGGCGTCGGGCCTCGATCACGTCGGTGATCTCCCGCGTGGAGACCGGCCGGATCAGCGCGCCGCGCTTCGGGTAGAGGGCGACCAGGCCCTCGGCCTCCAGGCGCAGCAGCGCCTCCCGGACAGGGGTGCGGGAGACCCCGGCCGCCTCGGCGATCTCGCCCTCGCTGATGAGCTGCCCGCCCGGATAGACCTGTTCCAGGATGGCCCGCTTGAGGTGCCGGTACGCCCGCTCGGCGGCCGAGGGCCCGGCGGTACGCGCCGAGGCGGTGGGATGCGTCATGTATCTATGATGCGTGCCGAGCGGGTGGCAGCCCCCTGCCGCCCCCGCGAAGGTGACCCGTCCCACGCAGTTCAGTCGGGGCGCAGGGTGATCAGGCCGTCGTCGCCGAGGTTGAACCGGGTCCGGTACGCGGTGCCGAGCCCGTCGAGCAGGTCCGCCAGCCAGCGGGCCTCCTCCGGGGCGGCCCGCTGCAGCCGCATCCGCCGCATCCGCACCGGCACCAGCCGCAGCCGGCGCAGCTCGCCGGTCTCCGCGTCGAGCGTGGGCAGGTGCAGCAGGCGCAGCTCGGGCCGGTACGACTCCTGCCCGCCGATCCCCTCGTAGTCGTCGATCAGGTCGCCGCAGCCGTAGAGGACGAGCCGCCCCCGGTACCGCTCGATCGGGCGGGGGTGGTGCGACGAGTGGCCGTGGACCACGTGCACCCCGGCGTCGACCAGGGTGTGCGCGAAGCGGACGTGCTCGTCCGGCACCTCGTGGCCCCAGTTCGACCCCCAGTGCACCGAGACTAGGAGCAGGTCCCCGGGCCGGGCCTCCCGGGTGATCCGCTCGGTGAGCGCCTCGGCCGACCTCGCCGAGGCGTCCGGCAGGTACGCCACCCCGGGCCGCCCGTCGGCCGCCGCCCACTGGGGGTACACGCCGCTGGACGGGGTGCCCACCGACCAGACCAGCAGCCGGTGGCCCCCGGTGAGCCGTACCACGGCGGGCCGCCACGCCTCGTCGGCGTCCCGGCCGGCGCCGGCGGTCCGGATGCCCGCCGTGTGCAGGGTGTCGAGGGTGTCGGTGAGCCCGGTGGGGCCGAAGTCGAGGACGTGGTTGTTGGCCAGCGCGCAGACGTCCAGCCGGGCGGCGGTGAGACAGGCCAGGTTCGCCGGGTGCATCCGGTAGTGGATGCCCTTGCCGGGGGCGTACTCGCCGCGGCCGGTCACCGACGTCTCCAGGTTGACGATCCGGGCGTCCGGGCGCAGCGCGTTCAGCAGTTCCAGCGCCTCGCCCCACGGCCAGTCCGGCGGCACCGGGCGCGGCACGGGGCCGGTGACGGACTCGGCCAGCTCGACGTAGCGGCGGGCGTCGGTGACGGCCGGCTCGCGCAGCGCGGGCGGCCCCGGGTGGGGCAGGATCTGGTCCACCCCCCGGCCGGTCATCGCGTCGCCGGCGAGGAAGAGGGTCACCTCGGGCATGGCGGTTGTCTTCCCACCCCGGGCGCTCCCGCACCTGCCGGACGCACCCGTTCTATGCTCCAGCCATGATGATCATGGATCGGGACGTGGCGATCGCCGCCGCGGAGGCGGGGGCCGCCGTCGTGCGGTCCCGATACGGGGCCGCGCTGGCGCGAGTGGAGAAGTCGGGGGGCGACTTCGCCACCGCCGCCGACCTGGAGGCGGAGCAGGCCATCCTCGACGTGCTGCGGGCCGCCCGGCCCGACGACGCGGTGATCGGCGAGGAGAGCGGACGCACCGGGGCGGAGCGCGCCGACCGCACCTGGCTGGTCGACCCGCTCTGCGGCACCCTGAACTACGCGGCGCGGATGCCGCTGGTCGCGGTGAACGTGGCGCTGCGGACCGGCGCGGGCGTCGCGGTGGCCGCCTCGGCCGACCCGTTCGCCGGGGAGCTGTTCTGGACCGACGGCGGCCCCGCCCAGGTACGCCGGGACGGGGTGGACGAGCCGCTCACCCCGTCGGCCGAGTCCCGGCTGGTCGACGTCAACCTCGACCCGCCGTTTCCGAACGGTCCCGCGTTCCAGGCCGCCCGGCTGCTCGCGCACCCGGAGTTCGGGGCGCGGTTCCGGCCGCGGGTGGTCTCCACGACCCTGGCGGTGGCCTGGGTGGCCGCCGGCCGGCGGGCGGCGTACGTGACCGACGGCCACCTGGCGGACAGCGTGCACTTCGCCAGCGGGATCGCCCTGTGCCGGGCCGCGGGCTGCGTGGTCACCGGGCTGCGGGGACAGCCGCTGCACACCGGCGCGGGCGGGTTGCTGGTGGCGGCGGGCCAGGACACCCACCGCGCCCTGCTGGCCCTCGTCGAGGAGCAGTTCGCGGGCTGAGGCACCGTACGCGTCAGCTGGCGGCGGGGCGCGACCAGAAGTCGGTGACCAGGGCGTGGAACGCCTGCGCCCGCTCGATCTGCGGCATGTGCCCGGTGTCGGGGAACAGGTGGGTCCGCGCCCGCGGCAGTCGGGCCCGGGCCGCCGCCAGGTGGTGGGCGGGCAGGATCAGGTCCCGGTCGCCCCAGAGCACCAGCACGGGCAGGTCCAGCGCGGCCACCGCGGCGAGCAGTTCGGCGCGCCACTGTGGCCGTACGCCCCGCCAGGTGCCGAGGTTGCGGACCAGTTCCAGCATCACCTGCGCGGCGTGCGGTTGGCGGGCCACCGCCAGCGCGAGCGCGATCCGCTCCTCGGTGGCGTACGCCGGGTCGTGGAAGATGGTCTGCTCGGTGCGTCGGGCGATCGCCGGGTGCGGGCGCAGCAGCAGCCGGGCCAGCGGGCGCAGGGCGAGCAGCCGCAGCGCGACGGTGACCTCCGGGCCGAAGCCGGCGCTGTTGACCAGCACCAGGCTCGCCGCCCGGGCCGGCTGGTCGGCGGCGAGCCGCATGGCCACCGCCCCGCCGAGGGAGTTGCCCACCAGGTGCGCCGGACCGGTGACCCCGGCGGCGTCCAGGAACTCGGCGACCGCCCGGGCGAGGGCGGGCAGGGTGTGCGGCGCGTCCAGCGGCGCGCTGCCACCGTGGCCGGGCAGGTCGACGCTGATCACCCGGTGGTCGCCCGCCAGCAGTTCGTGCTGGGCGGTGAAGTCCTCCAGGGTGCGCCCGATGCCGTGCAGCAGCACCACGGGCGGGCCGGCACCGGCGATGCGGCAGCGGACCGGGCGGCCGGCCACGGTCACGCTGTCGGCGGGCGGCAGGGCGACGGTCACGATGAGCGCTCCGTCTCCGACGCGACCGGCTCGGGGTCGGGCCGCGGCGCCGGCACCCGGGCGGCCCGGCGGTTCATCCCCAGCGCCAGGACCTTCCCGTACGAGGCAGGGGCGAGCCGGGCCAGCAGGTCGGGCAGCTTCGCCGACCAGCCGATCAGCACCCGGCCCCGGCGGCGCTCGACGCCGCGCAGGATCACCTCCGCGGCCTTCGCCGGGTCGATGGAGAGCAGCTTCTCGAACTCCTTCCGGCCGGCCTCGTGCTCCTCGCGGGCGACGCCACTGCCCACCCGGGCGCTGGCCGCGATCCGGGTGCGGATGCCGCCCGGGTGCACGGAGGTGACGCCCACCCCATCCTCGACCAGCTCGTGCCGCAGCGCCTCGGTGAAGCCGCGGACGGCGAACTTGCTGGCCGAGTACGCCGCCTGCCCGGCGGGCGCGATCAGCCCGAACAGGCTGGAGATGTTGACCAGGTGGGCGGCCGGCTCCGCCTTGAGCGCGGGCAGCAGCGCGTGGGTCAGCCGGACCACGGCCCGGAAGTTGATCTCGATCACCCAGAGGAACTCCGCCAGGGTGACCTGGTCGAAGCGACCGCCCAGCGCGACGCCCGCGTTGTTGATCAGCAGCCGGATCCGGGGATGCCGCCGGCGGAGCTCGGCGGCCACCCGGTCGGTGGCGTCGGCGTCGGCGAGGTCGACGAGGTGGGTGTCGATCCGCCGTTCGGGGTGGGCGGCGCGGATCGCGGCGACCACGGCGTCGAGCCGCTCGGCGTCCCGGTCGAGCAGGACCAGGTCGGCGCCGCGCCGGGCCAGCCCGTGCGCCAGAGCCTCGCCGATGCCGCTGGCCGCGCCGGTGACCACCGCGGTGCCGCCGGGAAAGACGAAGTGACGCATCGTGCTCCTCTCGGTCAGGCGACGGGTGCGGCCGGCTCGGCGGGGGCGGGCGCACCGGCACGGGAGAAGCGGACCCCCTCGTCGGTGAGCCGGCCGTGCCGCATCAGCAGCACGTCCCGGGGATAGTTCTGGTGCAGCCGCCACGGCGCCGTCGGGCCCTGCTTGGGCAGCCGGTCGACGGCGCGCAGCACGTACCCGGACTTCAGGTCGATGAGCGGCACCAGCTCGCCGGCGGCGGGGGCGACCGGGGTGACGACCTGCTGGCCGGTGCCGTCCAGGTGACGCAGCAGCCGGCAGACGTACGTGGCGACCAGGTCCGCCTTGAGGGTCCAGGAGGCGTTGGTGTAGCCGATGGTCAGGGCGAAGTTCGGCACGCCGGAGAGCATCATGCCCTTGTAGGCGACGGTCTGCGCCAGGTCGACCTCGGTCCCGTCCACGGCGAGGGTCATGCCGCCCAGGGCGAGCAGGTTGAGGCCGGTGGCGGTGACCACGATGTCGGCGGGCAGTTCGATGCCGGAGGTCAGCCGGATGCCGTGCTCGGTGAAGGTCTCGATGGTGTCGGTGACCACTGCGGCCCGCCCGTCGCTGACCGCGGCGAAGAGGTCCCCGTCGGGCACCACGCAGAGCCGCTGGTCCCAGGGGTTGTAGCGGGGCGCGAAGTGCCGGTCGATGTCGTACCCGACCGGCAGCCGACCCTGGGCGGCCCGGCGCAGGAACCTCTTGACCAGGCCGGGGGCGCGCCGGCTGAGCTGGAAGTTGACCACCCCGAGCAGCACGTTCTTCCAGCGCACCACGGCGTACGCGGCCTTTGCCGGGAGGCGGCGCCGCAGCGCGTCGGCGAGCGGGTCGCGCGACGGCAGCGCGATGACGTACGTGGGTGAGCGCTGGAGCATGGTGACGTGACCGGCCCGCTCCGCCATGGCCGGGACCAGGGTGACCGCGGTGGCGCCGCTGCCGATCACCACGACCCGCTTGCCGGTGTGGTCGAGGTCCTCGGGCCAGTGCTGCGGGTGCACCAGCCGGCCGGCGTACCGCTCGATCCCGGGGAACTCGGGGGTGTAGCCCTCGTCATAGCGGTAGTAGCCGGCGCAGGTGAACAGGAACGCGCAGGTGAGGACGACGTCCTCGCCGGTGTCGTCACGATGGGCGTGCACGGTCCAGCGGGCGGTGCCGCTGTCCCACTCGGCGCGCACCACCCGGTGGTGGAAGCGGATGTGCTCCGGCACGCCGTACTCCCGGGCGGTCTCGCGGACGTATTCCCGGATGGCGTCGCCGTCGGCGATCGCCTTCGGATTCGTCCACGGCTTGAACGAGTAGCCGAGCGTGTACATGTCGGAGTCGGACCGGATGCCGGGGTAGCGGAACAGGTCCCAGGTGCCGCCGATGGCGCCGCGGGACTCGAGGACCGCGTAGGTCTTCCCCGGGCAGTTGCGGCGCAGGTGGACGGCGGCGCCGACGCCGGAGAGCCCGGCACCGACGATGAGGACGTCGACGTGGTCGGAAGCCATGGTGTCTCCGGTTCGGGGCGGCAGTGGTCCGGACACTACCCACCAATGGCCGATCGAAGACTGTGAGGGGTTTTACGAGTCGGGGTGGCGCCCAGGTCCGCAGCACCAATGCCGAGGTGCGCCGGCTCTGGGCCGAGGTCCTGGAGCGCTGGGTACACGCGGTCGACGCGGCCATCGACGGGCGAGCGCCGGCGCGGCCCCGGACGGGCTGCCCGCCCGGGACCTCGCCATCGCACTGAACTCCATGAACGAGCGGGTGTGGTACGCCACCTTCGCCGGCGACGGGCCGGCGGCGGCCGAGCGGGACGTGGTCGACGTGCTGCTGGACGTCTGGCTGACCGCGATTTACCGCACCATTACGCCGCCGCCGGCCTGAGCGGCGGCGTGCGCCTCGCGCAGCCGCGCCATCATCAGGTCGAAGTCCGCGGCGGACAGCACCGGCCCAGTGTTCTTCCGCGAGCCCACCAGCCTCGAACGCTGCTGCACCGGCGTCTCCCACGCGCCGTCCCGAGTGAGCACCCAGGCAGCGTTCCGGACGGTCGCCGATCCGAGGAACCGCGCCGCCCGGACGTCGAACCCCGTCACCTGCGACCAGGGCAGCAGTCGGGAGCGATGCACGTACCGGAGCAACAGGCCACGCTCGTTGCGGTAGACGCCGGCCAGGTAGAGCCGGACCGCGAAGGTCAGCCAGACCGCCAGAAAGGCGACCGCACCGAACATCTGCAGTGCGGTCGTCGGGTCGGTCCCGCCGGCAACCTCACGAAGGATGCTCGCCGTCACCACCGACGCCGCCGCAACGCCACAGCGAACGAAAAGCCCGACGACCGCCTGCCGCAGCCCCCAGGGGTCGACCCGCCGCCATCGCCGCACGGCGTCACGCTAGCGGGCACGCGCAAACTCCATGATCCAGTTCGTCTCCCAGGTGCGCTCGCCGTCGGTGGAGAACGCCTGCTCCCAGCGGCAGGACGTGGGGGTGATGCCGGACCAGATGAACCGGCAGCGGACCGGCCGCCCCTCGTCGGTGTCGTCGGCGTAGAAGGTGCCGACGCCGTCGACGAACCGGCCCACCACGGGCGGCAGTTCGAGGACGCCTCGGCGGCTGTTCATCCAGTAGATCGACCAGAGCCCGGTCGACGGGTCGAGGATCCGCACCGTGGATCCGGAGAACCCGCGGGTCGGGAAGCGGATCTCGTCGAAGCTGCCCGCGCCGTCGAAGAACCGGTGCGCGACCGTCGTGCCGGGGAACTCGTCCCAGTCGTCGCTGCCCACGTGCCGCTTGTGCAGCCGCCGGCTGGCCACGTCCCAGCTGCCCACGAGGAAGTCGAAGTCGCCCATCAGCGTCCCACCGGCCCCTCGGCCCGGAAGTCGGCCAGGTATCCGGCCAGGTCGGGCCGGTCCGGCGCGAGCAGGTGGCGGACCCAGGCGGCCCGCTCGTGCTCCAGCACGCCCAGTTCCCAGACGCAGCCCACCCCGGGCCGGTCCAGTGGGATGAAGTGCGTGGGGTCGTCGTCCGGGCAGTCCAACGCGGGCTGCCCGGCGATCGCGATCCGGCACTCCACCACGTTGTCGAAGAACCAGCTGTACGCCAGCAGGTAGGCCCCGGTGTCCGCGCCCCGGTGCAGCACCACCCAGCTCGCCGGCGGGGTGCCGCCGTCCGACCCGGGCAGCAGCTTCGGCAGGTACGCGTACGCGGCCTCGATCACGGCCGGTTCGAGCCGGCGGTCCGGCTGGTCGATGTGGTAGCGCTTGACGTGCCGGCCGGCGACCTCGACGGTCCCCGGCACGGTCAGCTCCTTGTCTCGGAATGCCATGCCGGGACGGTAGGGCCACTCCGCTGACAGCTACTGTCAGTGGATGCGAGCCAGTCGCCTCCTGTCGATCCTGCTGCTGCTCCAGGCCCACGACCGGCTCACCGCCGCCGAGCTGGCGCGCCGCCTGGAGGTCTCGGTGCGCACCATCTACCGGGACGTCGAGTCGCTGCACGCCGCCGGCATCCCGCTGTACGGCGAGGCCGGCCACGCCGGCGGCTACCGCCTGGTCGACGGCTGGCGGACCCGGCTGACCGGGCTCACCGCGGAGGAGGCCGACCGGCTGCTCTTCGCCGGGCTGCCCGGGCCGGCCGCCGAACTGGGCTACCAGTCGGTGGTGGCCACCCTGCAACTCAAGCTGCGGGCCGCGTTGCCGCCCCCGCTGGCCGACCGGGCAACCCGGCTGCAACAGCGTTTCCACCTGGACACCCCCGGCTGGTATTCCGACGGCGACCCGTCGCCGTACCTCGCGCCGGCGGCCGAGGCGGTGTGGCGGCAGCACCGGATCGAGGTCCGCTACCGCAGCTGGACCGGCGAGGTGACCCGGGTGCTGGAGCCCTACGGCCTGGTGCTCAAGGGCGGTCGCTGGTACGTGGTGGCCGCCCGGCCGGACCGGACCGAGCCGGCGACCTACCGGGTCAACCAGATCCTCGACCTCACCCCGCTCGACGAGCCGTTCGAGCGGCCCGAGTTCGACCTGCCCGGCTGGTGGCGGACGCACGTGGCGGACTTCCGGGCCCGGCTGCACCGGGACGAGGCCACCATCCGGCTCTCCCCGCGCGGCCGGAAACGGCTGCGGGAGATCGCCAGTGACCCAGTGATCGCCGCGGTGGACGCCAGCGCCGGCCCACCCGACGCGGCGGGCTGGGTCCGGGCGGTCATCCCGATCGAGTCACTCACCCACGCCCACGGCGAACTGCTGCGGCTCGGCGCCGAAGTAGAGGTCCTCTCCCCCACCGCCCTGCGCGACCACCTCGCCACCACCGCCACCGCCCTGACCACCCTCTACCACCCGCCATCGCCCGCCCCACCCAGTTGATCAAGGAGGTTGCGTCGATGTTGATCACTACGGAGACGCAGAGCTCTTGATCAACGGGAGCGTCCCGGCGGGGCGTTGGCGGGAGCGGGGTGGTCGCGGGAGCGGGGTGGTCGCGGGAGCGGGGTGGTCGGCGGTCAGGGGAGGTCGCGGAGGGCGGAAGCGACGGTGGCGAGGCCGCGGTCGATGTCGCTGGCGACGTTCGCGGCGTAGCCGAGCACCAGGCCGGGCGGCTGCGGCCGCTGCCCGTGCCAGGACAGCGGCTGCACCTTGACACCCCGGCGCAGCGCCGCCGCGGCCAGCTCGACGTCGTCGACGTCGCCGTCGAGGGTGACCAGCAGGTGCAGGCCGGCCGCGGCGCCGTGCACGACCGCGCCGGGCAGGTGCGCACGGACCGCCCGGATCATCGCGTCCCGGCGGCGCACGTGCCGGCGGCGCAGCAGCCGCAGGTGCCGCTCCAGCGCGCCGGAGTCCATCAGCTCCGCGAGCACCAGTTGGGGCAGCGCGGCGTTGCCCAGGTCGGCCATCCGCTTGGCCGCCACCAGCGCCGGGTGGTACCGCTGCGGCACCAGCACCCAGCCGATCCGCAGCGCGGGTGCGAGCAGCTTGGAGACGCTGCCGGCGTAGCAGACCTGCTCGGGCAGCATGCCCCGCAGCGCCGGCACCGGCGGGCGGTCGTAGCGGTGCTCGGCGTCGTAGTCGTCCTCGATGACCAGGCCGCCCCGCTGCGCCCAGCGCAGCAGCCGCCGGCGCCGGTCACCGTCGAGCACCACCCCGGTCGGGAACTGGTGCGCCGGGGTGAGCATCACCGCCGGGGCGCCGCTGGCCGCCAGCAGGTCCACCCGCAGCCCGTGCGCGTCGACCGGCACCGGCGGGGTGTCCAGCCGCCAGTTGCGCAGGTGCTGGCGTACGCCGAGGGAACCGGGATCCTCCACGGCGACGGTGTGCACGCCGTCGCCGTGCAGCACCTGGGCGAGCAGGCCGAGCGCCTGGGACACCCCGGCGACGATCACCACCTCGGCCGGGTCGACCCGGATGCCCCGGTTGCGGGCCAGCCAGGTGGCGACCGCGAGCCGCAGCGCGGGGGTTCCGGTCGGGTCGCCGTACCCGAAGGCGGCGGGCGCCAGGCGGTGCAGCACCGCCCGTTCCGCGCGCAGCCAGGCCGCCCGGGGAAAGGCCGCCAGATCCGGTACGCCGGGCGTCAGGTCCAGTTCCGCCGGGGCGGTACGCAGGGCGTCGAAGACGTCGGTGTCGGGCTGGTCGGCGAACACCCCGACCCGGGCAGGTGCCTCCGGCGCGCGGGTGACCACTGCGGCGGGGGTGGCCACCACGACGGTGCCGGCCCGGCCCCGTCCCACCACGTGACCGTCCTCGGTCAATCGTTGGTACGCCTCGGTCACCACGCCCCGGGACACACCCAGCTCGGCGGCGAGCACCCGGCTGGCCGGCAGGCGAGCCCCCACCGGCACCCGGCCGTCGGCGATGGCCGCCCGCAGCCGCCCGGCCAGCCAGTCGGCGCGCCCGCCCGGCGGGGCCTCGCCGACGTCGAGCTGCAGGAAATCGGCGCCGGCCGCTATGGACCCCTCGACCTCCGCAGCTTTGGCCCTGTCCATCGGACCATTATGGCCGCAGGGTGGACCGCATGAGCATCGCCTTCCTGCTGACCACGCTGGTCGTGGTCGCCACCCCGGGCACCGGAGTGGTCTACACGCTCTCCGCCGGGCTCGCCGCGGGCCGCCGCGCCGGACTCGTCGCCGCGGCCGGCTGCACCGTCAGCCTCGTCCCGCACCTGGCCGCCGCGGTCACCGGCCTGGCCGCTGTGCTCCGCGCCGGCACCCCGGCGTTCCGGGTGGTGACCTGGCTGGGCGTGGCCTACCTGCTCTGGATGGCCTGGTCCGCGCTGCGCGATCGGGGACCACTGCCGCTCGACGACGGCGCCCCGCCCCGCCCGACCGCCCGGCTGATCCTCGACGGGGTGCTGGTGAACCTGCTCAACCCGAAGGTGACCGTGTTCTTCGTGGCATTCCTGCCGCAGTTCGTACCCCCGGACGCGCCCGCGGCGGCGGCCCGGATGCTGGCCTGCGGCACGGTCTTCATGCTGACCACCTTCGTGGTCTTCGCCGGGTACGGCGTGCTGGCCGGCACGCTCCGGCACCGGGTGCTGGCCCGGCCCCGGCTGACCGCGCTGCTGCGGCGCGGCTTCGCCGGCAGCTTCCTCGCCCTGGGCCTCGGCCTGGCCCTCACCGCCCGATAGGAGTCTCCCGTGCGTTTCCGGCACGATCCGCAGGTCTGGTCGACCTTTCCCGAGCTGGCCTGCGGCGTCCTGCACGTCACCGGCATCACCCCCACCGCCGACGTCGGCCCGTGGCTCACCCGGTACGCCGACGCCGCCCGGGCCCGCCTCGCCGTCGGTCCGGAGAGCGGATTCCCGGAGATCCAGGCGTGGCGGCGGGCCTTCGCCCGGATGGGGCTGGCACCGACCCGCTACCGGTGCGCCGCCGAGTCGCTGCTGCGCCGCTTCCGCCGCGACGGCCGCCTGCCCCGGCTGCACCCGCTGGTCGACCTGGGCAACGCCCTCTCCCTCGGGTACGCCGTGCCGGTGGCCGTCCTCGACGTCGACCGGATCGACGGGGACCTGGCGGTACGGCCGGCCACCGGCGCGGAGACGTACCTGACCCTCGGCGGGGACGACGAACGCCCCGAGCCGGGCGAGACGGTCTTCGCGGACTCGGCCGGCCGGGCGCACTCCCGCCGCTGGACGCACCGGCAGAGCGGCTGGTCGGCGGTCCGCGAGGACACCACGGAGGTGCTCGTGGTGATCGAGGCGCTGCACGACAGCGGGGCCGAGACGGTGCCCCGGATGCTCGCCGAGCTGGCCTCGGCCGTGGCGGACCGGTGGCGGGCACCGGTCCGGTCGGCGGTGCTGACCGCCGACGCGCCGGTCTTCGCGGTGGCGCCGGCGGCCAGCTGAGGGGGCTCCCGGGCGACCGGAGTCGCCGGGGAGCCCCCCACCGGTCACAGCGTGGGCGGGTCCAGCCAGCGCCACGTGACGCCGTCGGCGGAGAGCCAGGCACCCATGCTGTCCGGCCAGCCGGTCTGGACGTACCCGCCGGACACCGGCAGCGGGTCGGCGCCTGGCCCGAGGGGCGCGGGACGCAACGTCGCGCCGCCGTCGGAACTGTTGAACATCAGGGGGTCCTCGCGGGCGGTGACACCGGCCTGGACCATCAGCACCCCGTCCGGCCGCACCGCCGCTCGGATCGTGCGCTCCCCGACCTTGGCCGTTCCCGTGGTACGCGCCCAGGTGCGGCCGCCGTCCGCGCTGCGCCAGATCACCAGGCCGCCCCGGACCCGGCCGACGGCGTAGACCGTGCGACCGTCCTGGGTGGCCACCGCCGGTCCGCCGACATCGTCGGAGGCGGTGAGCCCGTCGGGGAACTCGTGCCGCCGCCAGGTTCGGCCGCCGTCCCGGCTGACCTCGACGGCGCTGCCGGACCAGGTCACGCGACCGCCGTCGCCGACCTTCTCCCCGGTGCGGCCGCTGACCCAGAGGCCGGCGCCGATCGGCGCGCTCGCCACGGTCGCCGCGTTGTGCAGCGTGGACCGGTTGGCGAGCTGCGCGACGTCCCCGGTGGCCGGGTCCACGGCGACCAGCGCCTCGCGGTCCGGGCCTGGTTGACGGGCCAGCACCGGCCACCCGGCCGGCAGCGCGTCCACCCGCCGCGCCTCGACCTGTCGCCAGGTGGCCCCGCCGTCGCGGCTGGCGGCCCACCGGGCGTGCGAACTGTCCGGGCTGGACCGGGGCAGATACCAGGCGACCAGGGTGCGGGGCCCCACCACCCGCAGGTCCACCAGAGCGTCGTCCGGCACCGGCAGCGCGCCGGTACGCCAGTGCCGGCCCCCGTCGTCGGTGCCCGCCCAACGGGGCGGGCACCCGTCGCGGCACTCGTGGTATCGCAGATACACATGGTTGAGATCACCGGCTCCCGGGCGTCCGGTGACGACCTGCTGGCCCGGGCCGGGCGTGCGCGTGGGGCCCGGGGTGGGGATGAAGTCCGGGGTGCGGTCCGGGCCGAAGCCGGGAGCCGGCACTGGCGGACGCTCGGGCGCGGGGCGGCCTGCGACCGCGATCCCCGAACCGGTCGCCAACAGGGCCACCACGGCGACGGTGACGATCCGGTGTCGCTGACGTCGCCGCCGGGCACGCGCCGCCACCTGCTCGAAGTGCGGCTTGAAGCCGGCCTGGGCGGCGACGTTCAGCCCGGCGAAGTCCAGCTCAGGCATGACGGACCTCCCGCTCGGCACAGGTCGGGGAGGTCGTCTGATCGGCGCGGACGTGCTCCGCCGAGTCGTCGGGGCCGGTGTCGCCGAGGTGGTCGGCCAGGGCCCGGCGGGCCCGCACCAGGCGGGTCTTCACGGCCTCCACGGAGCAGCCCAGGGCGTTCGCCACCTCGCTCACCGGTAGGTCGGCGAGGTGGTGCAGCACCACGGTCTCCCGGGCCTGCCGAGGCAGCCGCTGCAACGCCGCCACCAGAGCGACGTGGTCCGGCGACAGGGCCGGCGCGGTGTGCTGCGCCGGATCGAGCCGCCCGGAGCGGACGATCCGCCCCAGGACCACCCGACGCCGGTGCCGGGACCGGGCGACGTTCAACGCCACCGTCCGCAGCCACGCCTCCGGGTTCTCCACCAGCCGGAAGCGCCCGGGCCGCGCCAGGGCCCGGACGAACGCCTCCTGCACGACGTCCTGCGCCTCCGCGTAGTCGCCGGTCATCGCGTACATCTGGGCCACCAGGCGGGCCGCCGAGGCGGCGTACACCTCGCTGATCTGTTGCTGTGGGTCCACATCGTCCCCTCCCGTGTCGGTCGTCGCACCCGGTACGACCGACGAGTGGACGGCGAGGTGACATCCGGTCGACCGAGGGCGTCAGTCCTCGTCGGGCCAGCGGGGGTCGGGCTCCTCGATCCAGCGGACCCGCCCGGCCTCCGGGCCGAGGATCTCCTCGAACTCGGCCCGGGTGATCTCCCCGCGGCGCAGCCGCCGGACGTTGGCGACGAACCGGGCCATCCCGGCGCCCCGGAGATCCGGCTCCGGCGCCAGGCCGCTCGCCGTGGCCAGCGACCGGGCCTCGTCGACGACCTGGCGCGGGTCGTCGGGGTCGACCGGCTCGCCGTGCAGCTCGCGCAGCGCCACGGCGAGGCGGGCGTCGGCGGCGGGGCTGGTGCCCCAGGACCGGGCGAGGTCGACCGTCCGGCCGAGGGTGTCCTCACCCACCTTCTCGGCGCGCAGCTCGGCGCGCATCATCCGATGAAAGAGGACGGTCACGGCGTCGGAATCGTCGGCGATCATGTCCGGCACGGTAGCCGGCCGGTGCGACAGTCTCCGGCGGTCCGCTCACTCCGCGCGGGGCCGCTCACGCCGAGGTCGAGCCGGGAGAGGTCATGCGGCCACCCCGAGGATCCGTCGGGCGTTTCCGCCGGCCACCGCCGCCACCGTCAGCGGGTCCAGATCGGAGTGGCGCAGGCGCAGCCGGGGCACCACGGCGTCGTGGAACGGGGTGCGTGAGCCGTAGAGCAGGCGCTCGACGCCGACCTGCGCGGCCACCGTCTCCAAGGCGTCCGGGGAGTTGAGCAGCCGGGTCGAGGTGTGGAAGCCGGGCTCGTCGCGGGCGGCCACGACGAAGTCGCCCAGGTGGTAGAAGTGCGTGTCGAGGAAGACCACGGTCGTGCCGCGCAGGGGCCGCCAGAACCGGCGTACGTCGCCGCCGGCCAGCAGCACCAGTCCGGCTTCGGTGGCGCGTCGGGCGACGTACCGCACGGACGGGAAGTCCGACTCCACCCGCTGCTCGTCGGGGAAGAGTCGAACGGCCCGGACGCCCCGCTCGGCGAGCCGGACCACCTCCCGCTCGGCACCCAGCGGGTCCCGCAGGTCCACCGCGCCCACGGGCAGCACGGCCGGCCCGGCGAGGGCGGCCACCTCGTCATTGCCGCTGGGCACGTCGAACAGGGCCGCCCGCAGGCTGGCCACGGCCGCCGCGGCGATGCCGTTGGCGGCGAGCGCCGCACGTACCTGGGCCGGGTCGCCGTCCGGCCCGGGTCGATCGGCGTACCGGCCGACCAGGACGTCGACGTCGAACGTGACCGGTGGCAGGTCGTCCGCCGCGAACGGCCTCCTGGTGCCCTCCCGCTCGTGGCCGGTCACTGCAGCACCCGGGCCCGGTCCGCACCGGACAGGTCGGGACCGTACGGGTCGACGGCGTACCGGGAGGCCGCGCGCCCCTCGTGGGCCGCGATCCGGAGCATGCGCTGCACGTTACCTTCCATCGGTTCGGTGAAGGCGGCGCCGGCGAGGCGTCGAGCCGCGCCGAGGCGGCGGCTCGGTCACGGTCATGGCCGCAACCAGGCTACGGTTGGCGATCCACGGGCGTCAACGCCGTGCCGGCTCGCCCGAGACGGTCCGTTGCCGCGGGTCGGTGGAAGCGCCCGCGCCGGGCGGCCGCCGTCACGTACGGTGGCAGCGGCACCACCGCGCCCGCCGCGACGGCGTACGGTTCGGTGGCCGCGGGCGTCCGGTATGGGAGCGGAGATGGGCAGACGACCGGCGCGGGGGCACCGGAACGTGCCGCACACCGCCGACGTACGGATCGAGGCGTGGGCGCCCGACCGGGAGGACTGCGTGGCCGAGGCGGTGAGCGCCCTGGTCGACACCTTCGTCGACACCGCCGGCGCGGACGGCACTGCCGAGACCGAGTTCTCCGTGCCGCCGGGCAACGACGAGAACATGCTGGTCACCGTCCTCGACGAGGTGATCTTCCGGATGGAGACCGCGGGCGTGTTGCCGCTGGCCACCGACGTACGCCCGGCGGACGACGGCGGGCTGCTGGTGCGGTGGTGGACGGTGGACACCGACGCGGTGGAGCTGGTCGGTGCGGTGCCCAAGGCGGTAGCGCTGCACGAGCTGCGCTTCGGCCCGGACCAGGACGGCTGGTCCTGCGCGGTCACGCTGGACGTGTGACCGGCGAGCCCTCGGGGTGCGGTCAGCCCTTCGCCACGCCGAGCGGGACGAGCCGGGCGACCCGCCGGCAGAGCCCGGCCCCCTCGGTGGCCTCGATGACGGCGGTGATGTCCTTGTACGCGGTGGGCATCTCCTCGGCCAGCCCCTTCCGGGACTTGCCCCGGACCGCGATGTCCTGCGCCTCCAGCTCGCGGCGCGGATCGTGCCCCCGGACCGCCTTGGTGGCCTGCTTGCGGCTCTGCGTCCGGCCGGCGCCGTGACAGGTGGAGGCGAACGCGGGTGCCCCCGGTGTCCCGACCAGCACGTACGAGTCGGTGCCCATCGACCCGGGGATCAGCACCGGCTGCCCGACCGGGCGTAGGTCCTCCGGCAGGTCCGGGTGCCCCGGCGGCAACGCCCGGGTGGCGCCCTTGCGGTGTACGCAGAGCCGCCGCTGGTCGCCGTCGACACCGTGGGTCTCGATCTTCGCGAGGTTGTGTGAGACGTCGTACACCAGGTCCAGGTCGCCGCCGGTGATCTGCTGGAACACCTGTCGGGCCGAGTGGTGCAGCAGTTGCCGGTTGGCCCGGGCGTAGTTCGCCGCGGCGGCCATCGCACCGAGATAGGCGCGCCCCTCGTGGGACGACACCGGCGCGCAGGCGAGCTGCCGGTCGGGCACGTGGATGCCGTACCGGGGCATCGCCTTCTCCATGGTGTGGATGTGGTCGGTGGCGATCTGGTGCCCCAGCCCCCGCGACCCGCAGTGGATCATCACGCAGACCTGGCCCGTGCGCAGCCCGAATGCGCCGGCCACCGCCTCGTCGTACACCTCCTCCACGGCCTGCACCTCGAGGAAGTGGTTGCCGGAGCCGAGGCTGCCGACCTGGCCGGCGCCCCGCTCCACCGCCCGGTCGCTGACCTGGGCCGGGTTCGCGTCGCCGACCGCGCCGTAGTCCTCGCACCGGTCCAGGTCCCGCTGGACGCCGTAGCCGCGTTCGACGGCGTAGCGGGAGCCGCCGCGCAGCACCGAGTCGAGCTCGCCCCGGTCGTTCAGGTGCCACACCGCGCCCTTGCCCATGCCGCGCGGGGTGGCCTCCCCCAGGCCGTCCATCAGCGCGTCCAGTCGGGGCCGGAGCTCGTCGCGGTTGAGGTGCGCGGCGAGCAGCCGGACGCCGCAGGAGATGTCGAAGCCCACGCCGCCGGGCGAGACGACCCCGCCCGCCTCGACGTCGGTGGCGGCAACCCCGCCGATCGGGAAGCCGTAGCCCCAGTGGATGTCCGGCATGGCGTACGAGGCGCCGACGATGCCGGGCAGGGTGGCCACGTTCGCCACCTGGTCCAGCGACTTGTCCGCCCGGGCGTCCGGCAGCAGCGACCGGGACGCGAAGATCACCCCCGGGACCCGCATCGGGTCATGCCGGTCGATCCGGAACCGGTACGGCGACTCCTCGACCAGCTCCATGCGGCACGGGCTACCCCGCTGCGGGGCGGTTACACCCGATTCGGTCGATCAACCCACTGCAGCGTCCTTGGCTTGGGTCAGTGCTCCGCGTTCGGGGTAGTGGCAGGCGGTGAGTTGGGTACCGCCGTCGCGGGTGATCAGGGCGGGTTCTTCGGTGGCGCAGTGGTCCTGGGCTTTCCAGCAGCGGGTGCGGAAGCGGCAGCCCGATGGTGGG